>CANRMO010000126.1 GCA_947631755.1 uncultured Lachnospiraceae bacterium
TGGCATTTCCGGGCCGCACGCTCAGATCGCGCTGGTACTCGAAAATGGTCACATTACCTTTTTTCTCAATGATCTTTCTGTTTTCTGTCTCCGCCATGTTTGTTTTGTACATAAAAAATCCCTCCATTTGTTT
Source organism: uncultured Lachnospiraceae bacterium (assembly GCA_947631755.1). Lineage (GTDB taxonomy): Bacteria > Bacillota > Clostridia > Lachnospirales > Lachnospiraceae > Eubacterium_F. The sequence goes on from CANRMO010000126.1 coordinate 134, forward strand.
TTCTTTTGCCCTAGGAACTGTTAATTTATAACTTATTATACAGCAGAAAACAGCAAAAGTAAATACGTCTGTCCCGTTTCTGTGGGCAAAAGGTTCTCTCCATAAACAAAGGCAGCACATATTGACTTTCGGGACGAATGAATTTAGAATGGTATCAATACATTTTTTAGAGGGGAGCTTTCACCTATGGACTCAACCTGGATCAATGCACCGGCAAAAATCAATATCGGACTGGACGTCCTCCGCCGCCGGGAGGACGGATATCATGAAGTGAAGATGATCATGCAGAGCATCCGGCTCTTTGACCGTCTCACTCTCACAAAATCTGACACCCCCGGGATCCATCTGTCAACTAATCTCCACTTTCTTCCAGTGGATCAGGATAATCTTGTGTACCGCAGCGCCCAGCTTCTGATGGATGAATTTCAGATCAGCGGCGGTCTGGATATCCAGCTTGACAAGCGCATCCCTGTGGCGGCAGGCATGGCTGGCGGCAGCACTGACGCCGCTTCCTGTATGCTGGCAATGAACGACCTGTACGATCTCGGCCTGAGCAAGAAACAGCTCATGAAGCGGGGAGTGAAACTGGGAGCAGATATTCCCTACTGTATCCTCAAGGGAACTGCCCTTTCGGAGGGAATCGGCGAAAAACTTTCCACTCTCCCCCAGACCCCGGACTGCTATATTCTGATCGCAAAACCGGGGATCCATGTGTCTACCAGACTGGTCTACTCCAACCTGGTGCTTGATGAAAACACACCCCACCCGGATATAGACCGGATGATCACAGCGATGAAACACAAAGATCTCCGTGATCTCTGCGCTCATCTCGGAAATATATTGGAGACCGTAACGATCCCTTTTCATCCGGAGATCGATGAGATAAAAAAATGTATGCTGGAACACGGGGCCCTCGGATCTCTTATGAGCGGCAGCGGCCCAACTGTCTTTGGCATTTTCGATGATCCGGACAGGGCAAAATACGCCAAAGAAAAATGCCGTGAACTCCCTTTTAAATGTTTCGTGTTCACGACGGATCTGTACCGGTAACGTAAATTCCCACACCGCCGGACCGATTATAATATTTTTTCAAAATTATGGAAATCCAGCGTAAAGTATTCAGAAAATGTGCCGAAATATAAAATATAGAAAAGTGTCTACAGACACGGAAAGGAAGGATTTCTTATGAGTGTAAATGGAATTACAAACGGGGTAGCCGGCGCTTACACAGCACCCGCAGCCGCAAACACGAAGACCAATGCCAGCGCAGAGGATACAGCGAAAAAGGCAGAGGACGTCGGCGTTGTTTACGAACCCTCAGACGCAGCTAAGGACAGCAAAACCAGCAAGACATCCGATTATTCTTCAATCGTTAAAAACATGAAACTGGAGTTGTCTACTAAAAACAAACAGCTTGAGAGTCTTGTTTCCCAGCTGTTGGGAAAACAGGCGAACAAGTACACGTCTCTGGCTGATATGTTCAAAAATATCAATGCCGATCCGGAGACAATCGCCCAGGCACAGAAAGATATCAGCGACGATGGGTACTGGGGTGTAGAGCAGACAAGTGATCGCCTGGTATCCATGGCACAGGCTCTCAGCGGCGGAGATGCATCAAAAGCAGATGAAATGATTGCAGCCATCAAGAAAGGTTACGATCAGGCGACAAAGGCATGGGGCGACAAACTTCCTGACATCTGCCAGAAGACAATTGATTCTGCCACCAAAAAGCTTACAGACTGGCGAAACAGCCTCAATGATAAGACGGCCGCAGAAGACACAACAGTTAATGCAGCAAAATAATCAATCATCCACCGTTCAATGGCATACATAAAATGGTGGGAGAATATCTCGCTGGGATATTTATGTCCGAAGCAAACAAAAAGAGTTCATAAACCGGAGGCTATTCCGGTTTATGAACTCTTTTTTGTTCAAAAATCATTGTTTTTATCCCTGTGGCGCCATTTCCTTTAAGATCAGCAGAATATCCCCCTCATTCAGCACCTCATTTTCCATCTGGTTGATGGACATGATCGTGTCCGTTGTCGTGAAAAACCGCTTTGCGATATCCCACAGTTCCTCGCCCGCCTGCACTACATACCCTATCATACCCGGCTCCCGGCTGCGGGTCTTCCAGTCAATTTCCTCACTGGCAAAGTCTGCGATGATTGGTTCCTCAATCTTCTCAAAAGCAATTAAGTCGATCGCCGCCACTGCTTTGATCTCAATTTCCTTATCCACGGTAACACTGCCGCTGATCTGTTCCAGAGAACCCCGGATCCACATATTGCTTTCTTCATCCAGCCCTTCGGCCTCCACAAACTGAGAATATGGGAGAGAGCCTTTCACTGACACGAGAGGCACTCTGGCATCCTCTGTCAGATAGAGCACACTGACATCCACTACCCCCTCTACCTGCACGCCATTTTCCTGCTGGATCTTCCGGTCAATCCGCAGCTCGCCGCTGACATTCCAGATCTTCAGAGGGTCATTTCCCTCTTTCGCCGGGATCTTCCCGCTGATCCTTGTGCGGCTTTTATTCTGCACAATCAGATTTTCAAAATAGGACTCCTCATAAAGCGGCTGGCATTTCTCCGTGGTCGAATAGAAATCCGTCAGCAATTCCAGCTGATCCTGGCCGTATACATTAATAGCAAAGTCCAGTACCAGCTCCACATCAAGCACGCGGCTCTCACCGTCTTCATCCTCTTTTATCTCCACATCCCGGTTATGTATGCCCGTAGTCACCTGGGCCACCATCCCCGCGTCACAGCCATTGCACTCCACTGTCCCCTCCAGTGGAATTGTATTTTCATAAAAATTCATTTCCGGATTCTCGCCCTCACTGAGATAAATCAGGAACACCCGCGCCTGCCCGTCAACCTGCAGCTCATTTTCGCCCATCCGGGTATTGATTTCACCGAGACAGAACTCAGAATACAAAATCTGCCCGATGGCATCTTTTGTGCCCGGCAGTTTCCACTCGTCCCGCACCCGCATCGTGTCTTTCCCGGTAAACATTAATTTTGAAATTTCCAGTGTTTTTTTGCGGCAGAGTATATTTTCTCCATCCTCTATGTCCACCGCACCCTCTCCGTCGCAAACGGTGTCTGCCGAAACTTCCAGCGTAATTACCGCTTTCAGCCCCAGCTTGCGCGAGTTGATCAGCTCGCTCCGCATGTCGTCAATGGTGGCGTGTACCGTGAGCTCATCATCTCTGTCCGCACACGGCAGAGGAATAATCTCCTCAAAGGGAACGCTCCCCTGCATCTCGCTGACTGGCAGTTCCCCGTCCACCGCATATAAGATCTGGAACTCCAGCGTACCCTTTATACTGGCTCTCCCATCCACCATGCGCGCCTCTTCGATCTGTACATTTCCCTGCTCTTTCATAATCGACAGCGCGTCAGGCCTGGCGTCGGGAACATTGAAATCCCTGTCCAGTGTAATCTGTCTCATATCGCGGCAGTTACATTTATTCATATGAACTCTCTGGGTGATCAGTCGCAATTCTAACCTCCAATCCGAAGCGCCTGCGCGCCTCCCTGTCTAATTTTGGTACAGTAGAGTATATTCACCGGAGACAAAAAAAAGAACCGGATACGCCCCGGTTCTTTCATTCTATCCATCATTCGGTATATCAGCACAGCCTGAGCTGCACATCTCTCGTGATCACATCTGTATAACTGTAGGAAAATGTCTGGCTGCTGTCCTCTGCCTCATTCTTTACTTCAACAAGGAAAATACAGGGGTATGTCTCCGTAATGATCCCCTCGGTCACATCGTACTTGTGACGTCCCAAATTGCTCTTTACCTGGACCTTGCTGCCCACATACTTTGACAGAGTACGGCGGACACTGCCCACATTGGTATTTGCCATATTGTTTACCTCCATTCATCAAGCCACGATATGTTGATACGACGTTTACATTATACCACATTATGTGGAACTTGTCAAATAATGGCAGATGTGCGTATGCCTGCATTTGCCACTTTATTAACAGTATATGGCAATCGTGTGGATTTTATACCATAATATCTGTATCCTCAGTATTTTATCCGCGGTTTGTCATCCGGAATATTTCATCCAGGATTTCCCCGGCCGCCTCCTCTTTTGTCATAATCGGAAGTTCCCTCACCATATCCGCCGTTATGAGAGTGACCACATTCGTATCTGTGCCGAATCCGGCGCCCTCAACCCTCAGACTATTTGCTACGATCATATCCGCCTTTTTTCTTTCCAGTTTCCGGCGGGAATTGTCCAGCAGATTTTCCGTCTCCATAGAAAATCCGCAGATAAACTGCCCATCCTTTCTGTTCTGCCCGAGCCACGCCAGAATATCGTCTGTCCTCTTCAGCGGGATAACGGCGTCGCCCTCCTGTTTCTTGATCTTTTCTTCGCTGAAACACTTCGGCGTATAATCGGCCACTGCTGCCGCCATGATCACCACATCCTGGGATCCGGCCTCTGCGCGGACAGCACGGAACATCTCCTCTGCACTCTCTGTCTGGATCATGTTCACGCCCAGAGGGGCAGGCAGTCTGGTGACACCGCTCACCAGCGTGACTTTTGCTCCCCGGCGCATCGCCGCAGCCGCCAGCGCATAACCCATTTTCCCCGTGGAATGGTTTGTGATGTAGCGCACCGGATCAATGGCCTCTCTCGTAGCCCCTGCAGTCACAAGGACTCTCTTATTTTCCATGTCCTTTTCATACTGGATCTCTTTTAAAATGTATTCCAGCAGGGTTTCCTCCGGGGGCATTTTCCCTTTGCCAACTGCCTTGCAGGCTAACATCCCACAGTCTGGCTCCAAAACCTCCATGCCAAATTCGCGAAGCCTCTGTATATTGGCCTGTACCACCGGATTTTCATACATATTTGTATTCATTGCCGGGGCTACAATTTTTTTGCACTTGCAGGCGAGAACCGTAGTGGAGAGCATATCGTCTGCGATCCCATTCGCCATTTTCGCGATAATATTCGCCGAGGCCGGAGCTACCAGAACGACATCCGCCCTCTCTCCCAGCGCCACATGTTCAATATTATAATTAAAATTCCGGTCAAATGTGTCCACCAGACATTTGTGCCCGGTAAGCGTCTCAAATGTGATGGGATTGATAAAATTCGTAGCATTCTGCGTCATCAATACATGGACATCCGCCTGCAGCTTCGTCAGCATACTGGTAAGATTTGCGATCTTATAAGCCGCAATACTTCCCGTCACACCGAGAACAACTGTTTTTCCCTGTAACATACAAATCCCCATTTCCAGTCAGAAATCAAGACAACTGACCATGTTTTTCATAGTTCGAAACTTTTTTAATCCGGTTTTTCTCATCGACAAACACAACCTTTGGCCTGTGGTCTCTTGCCTCTTCCGGCGTCATATCCGCATAGCTCATAATAATGATGTGGTCGCGGACCTGCACCATGCGGGCCGCCGCGCCGTTCAGGCAGATCATCCCGCTCCCCGGCTCCCCGGCGATCGTATATGTCTCAAAACGGCTGCCATTTTCTATGTCCACGATCTGGACTTTTTCATATTCTAAAATGCCCGCCGCCTCCATTAATTCCGGATCCACCGTAATGCTGCCCACGTAATCCAGTTCTGCCTGGACTACAACTGCGCGGTGGATTTTTCCCTTTAACATCTGAATTGTCATGCTTTTCCTCCCTCACTGCTCCACAATAAAATTGTCAATGAGCCTTGTCTTGCCGATATATACGGCAACCGCCGCCAGAACGGAACCCTGGATCGTCTCTATGCTCTTAATGCTGTCAAAATCTACTACCTCAACATAGTCAATCTCTGCCAGCGGCTCCGATTCAATGACCTCCGTGATCGCCTGCACAATGGCCGCCGCGCTCTTTTCCCCCGCGCGCACCAACTCCTCGCCTCTCTCCAGCCCCCGGTGCAGAATCACCGCCGCCTGTCTCTCCTCGGGCGAGAGATAAGTGTTGCGGGAACTCTTGGCGAGCCCATCTTTCTCGCGGATGATCGGACATCCAATGATCTCAAGATTAAAATTCAGATCCCTCACCATCCGGCGGATCACGGCCAGCTGCTGTGCATCTTTTTTGCCAAAATATGCGCGGTCGGGCTCCACAATATGGAACAGTTTGCCGACTACTGTGCACACCCCGCGGAAATGCGTGGGCCGGGACTTTCCGCACAACCCCTCTGTCAGTCCGTCCATATCAATATACGTGCAGAAATCATCAAAATACATATCTTCGGGCTCTGGATGAAAGATCAGATCCGCCCCTGCTTTTTCACAGACGTCCGCATCCCGCTCCAAATCTCTCGGGTAGGTGGCCAGATCCTCCGACGGCCCAAACTGGATCGGATTGACAAACACACTGACAACCACTCTGTCATTCTGGCTGACTGCCGCGTCAATCAGGCTTTTGTGGCCCTCGTGAAGATATCCCATCGTCGGCACAAGGCCGACGCTCATTCCCTGTTCTCTCCACTCTCTTACGCGCGCCCGCACATCTTCCACTGTTGATACAATCTCCATCTTTCGAAATTCCTTTCTCTCTGCCTAATACAATTTCTCTATAATATCATCATCCATCTTATACTCATGCTCTTCTGCCGGAAATGCGCCGTTTTTCACTTCCCCGATATAATTTCGGAAAGCTTCCTTCATCACCTCGCCTACATTGGCATAGCGCTTTACAAATTTAGGCGTGAAATCGGAAAACATCCCGAGAAGATCCTGATACACCAGAACCTGGCCGTCACAGCCGTTCCCGGCCCCGATGCCAATCGTCGGAATACGGAGCTGTTTTGTCACGAGATCAGCCAGTTTACGCGGCACACCCTCAATGACTACCGCAAAGGCACCCGCTCTCTCCACCGCTCTGGCATCCTCTAGGATCTTTTTAGCCGCGGCCTCTGATTTTCCCTGTACCTTGAACCCGCCAAAAGCGTTAATGGACTGGGGCGTCAGGCCAATGTGCCCGCACACCGGTATCCCGGCCTCTACGATGGCCCGGATCTGCGGCTCTACCTCTGTGCCGCCCTCCAGTTTGACCGCGCCGGCCCGGCCTTCT
>CANRMO010000127.1 GCA_947631755.1 uncultured Lachnospiraceae bacterium
TTATCTGCTGTGTACTCAGCTTTATAATAATTGTAGTGCTGGTGATGATTATTTCAAAGTTGATCGCTCATCCACTGTCGCTGGTTGAGAGCGCAGTGCACCAGCTGGGAGATTTGTCTCTGGCAAAGAATGAAAAGATACAGAAATATGTGGGAACCAAAAGTGAGGCTGGGCAGATTGCCACGGCTGTGGACAATCTGGCACAAATCTGGGGTAATATTATCCACACAATGGTCGAGTGTGCCCAGACATTGACGCGGGGAGCGGGCGGTATGCAGGATACGGCGCTATCTCTTGTGGACTGTGCCAATGATAATATGGCGACAACGGAGCAGCTGTCGGCGAGTATGTCTAACACCAATTCCTCGATTGAACATATGAACAGTGAGATCATAACGATTACAGAGCTTGTTGATTCGGTTAATGACAAGGTGGCGGCAGGGCGCACAAAGAGTGAGGATCTGATTGTCTCAACGGGAAGCATGGCAGAAAAAGCAAGTGATACACTGAGGGAGACAGAGGAAAAGATTTACAGTACAAAAGCAATGATTAAGGATATTTTGGGGGATCTGCGGTCTCTGACCCAGATTAACGAGATGGCGCAGAGCATATTGGATATCACGAGCCAGACAAACCTCCTCTCCCTCAATGCGGCAATTGAGGCGGCCCGGGCGGGTGAAGTGGGAAAAGGATTTGCCGTTGTGGCTGAGGAGATTGGGCATTTGGCAGAAGACTCATCCCATGCAGTCGGAGAAATTCAGAAAATTTGTGAGGAGACGAATCATACGATCGCAAATGTACAGAAATGTTTTGATGATATTGTGACATTCATTGAGCAAGATGTGGCTGGCTATTTTACTGCATTGGTGGCCACCTCAGAGGAATGCAATACGGGTGTTATAGAATTAAAGGGCGCGATACAGGAGATCGAGGACAGGTCAGGTGGTGTTGCGGAGTCTGTAAATGAGATAAGGCGGCAGGTAGGCAATATTTATGTGGCGTCCGAAGAAAATGGAACCGGTATCAGCAGTATTATTGATAAAACGGAAGTTACAAATGAAATGGCAGAAAAGATTAATAAGCTGGCAGATGAGAACCAGAGCAGTACTGAACAGATTGACAGGATTATCAGGAAATTTACGAATTGATTAATGGAAAGTGAAAAAAAAAAATAGTTGACAATTTCTGGTGTAACCGATATAATTGAAAAAGTGTTGATTAATTCAGAGGAGGTGTAACAGACGTGAGTATTTGTCCTAAGAATAAATCTTCTAAGTCAAGAAGAGATAAGCGCAGAGCAAACTGGAAAATGACTGCTCCTACTTTAGTGAAATGTAGTAAGTGCGGTGCACTTATGGTTCCTCACAGAGTGTGCAAGAGCTGTGGCAGTTATAATAAAAAAGAGATTATTGCCAGTGCCGAGTAAGCGCTAAGCCCAGTAAAATCGGTGGCTTGTGGAAGACTTTAAGGTTCAATTGATGCAAAAGTGTACATGAAGCCAATATATCTGTAAAAGTAGGTATATTGGCTTTTTTGTGTACAAAAGATTTTATGGAGGCGATAGGATGAGAATAGGTTCACTGGTCTAAGTATTTGGAAAAAATGAATTTACATATCAATGGTTTGTAAATGTTTTAGAAACTTTGTCAGGGAGGAAAGTGAAATGAATAGAATTGAGAAATTCATAGCTATAACCATGAGTCTGATTTTGCTTTTTACTGGGACGAGTAATTTATATGTGAATGCGGCAAAGAAGGTGGTGCTTAGTAAAAAGAAGTTGGAACTAACAGAGGGAAATTCCACGAAATTAAAAGTAAAAAACTTGCCAGAAGTAAAAAAATTGAAATGGCTTAGCAATAAAAAATCAGTGGCAACAGTAAGCAAAAGAGGTAAAGTGATTGCAAAAAAAGCCGGGAAAGCAAAAATTACTGTCATATGTGGAGGAAAAAGGTATGTTTGCAGTGTAACAGTCGATAAAGGAAACGAGAAGTCACAAAGTATTATTTTTCTGGATGCAATGGGTAATAAGCAAAAAATCAAAAAAGAAAAAGTAGATAAAAAGGATGTGGGAGTAAAGCTATGTGATGGGGCTATAGGATGTTTTGTGTCGGATAATCACTTTTACTTTTGTCCGAAACCCGAAAAGCTTCTTTATAATGAAGAAAATCCAGGGGTGTTTGAAGTCTGTCAGGATAAAGGGGAAAAAATAGGAAGTTTTAGTAGGAGCCGGGAAAATCGGATTATAAACTGGGGAAAATATGGAAAGAAATTATATTTTGTATTACGCAAGAAGGAAAGGCAAGTAGAAGCTGAAAATTCTTCAGAAAAAAAACCGACAAAAATTATGACGGTCGATTTGGATACGTGGGAGACAAAAATGGTAGATTGTTCGAGAAATTATCGTGAATTTCTTACGGTTTTTGTGTATCATGATAAAATATATATTCAAGATACTCCGACAAAACTGGATGAAATTGATATGAATGGGAAATGGCTCAGGTCAATTTCACTAAAAAAGGAGAGCAATATTATTCTACAGGGAATAGTGGATGGTAAAGTTTATTATTTGACATGGAAGAATAATCGTCATGTTCTGAAAAGCAAAGACCTGATAACCGGCAAAAATAAAATTGTATTAAAATATGAACAAGCTTCTTATAAAAAGAAAAAAGGAGAATATGTTGGTGCAAAGTTTTATATGATGGGGAATAAGCTGTTCATTTTAGAAGAATTTTGCAAAAGGGGAAAAAACAAATGGATAAATACATGGGTTCATACACTCTATTGCCTGCCGGTAAAAAATGGCGGGAAAATAAAGCGTGTGGGCGGTAAGCAGAACATAGTTGCCTGTGATTTTTATAAGGGGAATATTTTTTATATTGATAGCAAACATCTTTTACATAAGAGAAATCTTAAGAAAGGTACAGACAAAATTATAAGCAAGAGAAAACTGGAAAAAGTAAAATGCACAAAAGCGGGACTTTTTGTCCACAAGTACAAAGCAAGGGAAGCATATGATGAGGACGCCGTTGAGAATGATAGCATATATTTTATGGATTATAACGGCAAACATGTGAAAAAGATTGTTGAAATTGGTTAGGACAAGATTACGATTACCAGAACCATTTGACAGCCATGGAAAACCAGACCGGCAGTGAGGACATTTCCTACACCTTCGATGGTAACAACAACCGGAAAGTGCTGCTTTTATATATTTTTGTTTATTGTTTGTTGTTCTTTTCCTCGCACTTGCCTTTGCGTCAAATGTGTATAAAAAACGTCTGTCGGATCTGGAGAACCGGGAGTAGTTCTGTGGCGGGCAGACAGAGCCTTTTAACATAAAAAAGTGCCGGATCACGGCACTTTTTTATGTTAAATTTATTTATTGCTGCGTCTCCAGATATGCATATTTTCTGCCTCCCGGATCAATTCGTCGCGGAAATCAGGGTGAGCGATATTAATGAGTGACTCGGCTTTCTGCCAGGTGGATTTACCTTTCAGATAAGCGATGCCATATTCGGTTACTACATAATGAACATTGGCGCGTGTATCTGTGACAATGGAGCCATTTGCAAGCGTTGGACGGATGCGGGACTGCAGTTCCCCCTGTTTGCTCTTAAAGGTGGAGGAGAGGCAGATAAAGCTCTTGCCGCCCTTTGATTTATAGGCACCCAGTACAAAGTCGAGCTGGCCGCCGGCGCCGCTGATATTTTTTGTCCCCGCTGACTCCGCGTTGACCTGTCCGAAGAGGTCGATGTCAACGGCATTATTGATGGAAATAAAGTTGTCGTGGGCAGAGATCACATCAATGTCATTGGCGTAATCCACCGGGACGCTCATGCATTCGGGATTGTCATCGAGATAATCGTAGAGTTTCTTTGTTCCCGCCGCAAAAGCATATGTCTGGCGTCCCTTGTTGATATTTTTCCTGGAGCCGTTGATCTTGCCCGCCTTAGCAATATCAACAAATGCGTCTACATACATTTCCGTGTGGACACCGAGATCCTTTAAGTCCGAATCGGCAATGAGGGAACCCACGGCATTTGGCATGCCCCCGATTCCTAATTGCAGACATGCGCCGTCCGGAATCTGTTCCACGATCATTTTGGCAACCGCCTGATCTACTTCGGTGGCAGCGCCGCCTCCGCCGAGTTCCAGCATGGGAGGATTGTCCCCTTCGATGATTCCATCGACTTTGGATACATGGATCACATTGTCAAAACCGCCGAGACAGCGGGGTACATTTTCGTTGACTTCCACAATAATACATTTGCTCCGCTCACAGGCGGCGGTGAGATGGGAGGCGCTTGGGCCGAGACTGAAGTAGCCGTGTTTGTCCATGGGGGAGACCTGCATTACAATGATATCCACAGCATCCGCCATATCGCGGTAATAGCGTGGGAGTTCCGAGTAGCGGATGGGAGCGTAAAAGGAAAATCCTTTCGCCACGGCCTTTCTCTCAATGCCGCCCATATGCCAGGAATTCCATGTGAAGTGGTCTGCCGGTTCTTCAATTTTGAAAATCTCCGGCTCCTGCATGAGGATTCCGCCGTAAACTCTTACATCGTGCAGTTCTGGCATGCGCTTTGCCAGAGCTCTGTCAAAGGCGGCCGGAGTAGTGGCGCACCAGGCGTAGTCCACCCAGTCACCGGATTTGACAAGTTCCGCCGCCTGTTTCGCCGTCGTCAGCTTTTCCTTATATAGTGCTTCGTAATCCATAAGTACCTCCTTATACTGAATCAGATTGATAAATTTTTAACATAAAATAATTTTATCATTCCGTCATTCTGCGGTCAAGTGTTCTTTACATGAATATTTGCTTGTTAAATCATTGACAATCTCCCCTGTATTTGATATGATTAGAAAGGTGGAGAAAATCTGTCTATTTGGGCATTTCAGTGATTGCGGAGCAGTTCACAGAATGGAAGGAATTATGGTTAAGGCGATTTATCCGGGAAGTTTTGACCCGGTGACATACGGCCATCTGGATATCATCGAGAGAACGTCAAAGGTTGTGGACGAGCTGATCATCGGGGTCCTGGTCAATAATAATAAAAAACCTTTATTTACTATGGAGGAGAGGATCCGGCTGCTTGGGGATACAACGAGAGAATACCCGAATGTCAGGATACAGTCCTTTGAGGGGCTGACTGTGGATTTTGCCAGAAAAAATGGGGCAAAAGTCATTATCCGGGGGCTGCGCGCTGTGACAGATTTTGAGTCGGAGATGCAGATCGCCCAGACAAACCACAGCATAGAGCCTGAGATTGAGACGATGTTTTTTACCACAAGTCTTCAATATTCATTTCTGAGTTCAACGATCGTGAAAGAAGTCGCATTTTACGGATCGGATGTCTCAAAGCTGGTTCCGCCGGTGGTGGAGGATGCCTTAAAGAAGAAATACGGTCATTGACTGCCCCGCCCGCAGGTTTTCCGGGCAAAGGGAGTTTATGATAGAAGAGAGGTTAAAGTGATGAGGAACAAGGGGTTGCTCGTTGCTTCAAATATTTATTAAGGAGGATATTTTTATGTCAAAGAAAGTAGTTTTAGCTGGTGCATGCCGTACTGCGATTGGAAAGATGGGGGGTGTGCTCAGCACAGTTCCAGCACCGAAACTTGGCTCTATTGTCATTGAAGAGGCACTTAACAGAGCTGGTGTCCCAAAGGATGCTGTTGACCATGTGTACATGGGCTGCGTAATCCAGGCGGGCCTGGGGCAGAACGTAGCGCGTCAGGCTTCCATCGGGGCAGGGCTTCCGATTGAGACCACAGCTGTTACGGTAAATGTTGTGTGCGGTTCGGGACTGAACTGTGTGAATATGGCAGCACAGATGATCCAGACAGGAGATGCGGATATCGTAGTTGCCGGTGGTACGGAGAATATGTCCATGGCTCCGTATGCCGCTATGAACGGACGTTTTGGATACAGAATGAACAACGGCACTCTGGTTGATACGATGGTAAACGATGCGCTGTGGGATGCGTTTAACCAGTATCATATGATGGTTACTGCTGAGAACGTAGCAAAACAGTACGGCCTCACCCGTGAGGAGCTGGACGAGTTCTCTGCAAACAGCCAGCAGAAATGCGAGAAAGCGATGGCTGATGGCAAGTTTAAAGATGAGATCGTACCGGTTGAAGTAAAACAGAGAAAGAAGACCGTTGTTGTTGATACCGATGAGGGACCGCGTGCTGGCACGACAGTGGAAGGCCTGAGTGCGCTGAAGTGCTGCAGCGGAGTAGACGGCGGTGTTGTCACAGCCGGAAATGCTTCGGGAATCAATGATGGCGCTGCCGCTGTTGTTGTCATGAGTGAGGAGAAAGCAAAAGAACTCGGAGTTACCCCGATGGCTACATTTGTTGCCGGTGCTCTCGGTGGCGTGGATCCGAAGATCATGGGTGTCGGCCCGGTTGCCTCCACGAAGAAAGTGCTGGCTAAGACTGGCATGTCGATCGATGATTTTGACTTGATTGAGGCAAATGAGGCGTTTGCCGCTCAGTCTGTAGCAGTAGGAAGAGATCTCGGGTTTGATCTGAGCAAACTCAATGTAAATGGCGGTGCGATCGCCCTGGGACACCCGGTTGGCGCCAGCGGATGCCGTATCCTTGTAACGCTGCTTCATGAGATGCAGAAACGCGATGCCAAGAAAGGCCTTGCAACCCTTTGCATCGGCGGCGGAATGGGATGTTCCACAATCGTTGAGAGAGACTAATATGAAATCAGGATTGGCCGGTCAGGTGCCGGTCAATTCTGTTGCAATTCAAATATCAGGGAGGTAATTATGGAATTTGTTACATACGAAGTAGAAGGAATGGTCGGCATTATTACGATCAATCGGCCAAAGGCGCTGAATGCGCTGAACAGTGCTGTTCTCGATGAGCTGAATGAAACTCTGGACGCAGTTGACCAGAACGCTGTCCGCTGTCTGATCCTCACAGGTGCCGGGGAGAAATCCTTTGTCGCAGGTGCCGATATCGGCGAGATGAGCACACTGACAAAGGCAGAGGGAGAGGCGTTTGGAAAGAAAGGAAATGATGTGTTCCGCAAACTGGAGACATTCCCGCTCCCTGTCATCGCTGCTGTCAATGGGTTTGCCCTCGGTGGCGGATGTGAGATTTCCATGAGCTGCGATATCCGCATCTGTTCGGACAATGCAGTATTCGGACA
>CANRMO010000128.1 GCA_947631755.1 uncultured Lachnospiraceae bacterium
AAATAGCTCTGATGGCAGACGAGAAATCGGAGATTTTCTCGTCGCCCCGTCGCGTAAACGCTCCGGAATGGAGATTTATATGAGACAGTTTTTTTATAAATCGGGACTTGTGACAGCCGTATTAGTTATGGTTTCTGTCTTGTTTATACTCTGTGGAATTGCGCTGGTCAATGACAGAAACATCCATTGGCCGATACCGGGAATGTCGTCAGAATATGTCGTGTTTTATCCGAAAAATGATAAAGGAACAGAATGGGAACAGTGCAGCCGGGGACTGCGTGAAACAGAAAAATGTTATGTCCGGGGCATGAAATTTCGGGAGGGTTGCGGAATCGAATTTTGCGGCAGACAGAGTGAGGCATTCAAACTGGTCAGTGGGCGGATCTTTACAGAAGAAGAATATGATAACGAAGAAAATGTGACGCTCATTCGCGAGGATATGCTGGCGCTGTGCCAGCGCCGGGACGGGGAGGTCTGGCTGCATATCCGGGATACGGATTTCCGGGTGGTGGGTGTGTATTCCAGGGGAAACATCAATGATTCGAGATCAAGCAAATATCTGGTCAATCTGTATGCTGAGGGAATGTCTAGCCAGTCTGAATGGTCTTATGGCTTTTACGACAGGGGACGGGAAAGTTTCGCTGCATTTGAATCTTCTGGAATGTCGGAGAAATGTGGGGTGGATTTTGGCCGGGCAGCGGATGAGACAGAGCGGTTAAACGAAAATGTGCTGAGCAGTTTGAAAAGTGCTCTTGCCGTTTACCTGTCTGTGGCAGTAGTGGTGTTTTTAAATATTTTTTCTGCCATTTATGTGTGGCTCAGTGGAAGAAAAAAGGAAATGGTGCTGCGCAGGATGGTTGGAGCCAGGAACTACCAGATTTACTGGTGGATTGTGAAATGTTTTATGTTGATTGAGACAGGGGCTTTTGCTGTGGGAATAGGAATTGTAAAGCTGATTTTCTTTTTTCTTGAGCGTCTGGAATTTTCCGACTCTATGCTTGTTATTTTTGGCACAGACATGGAGTGGGCAGGAGTGGGTATTGCTTTTATTGCAATTTCGCTGATTGCCTTTGCTGTGATCAGCTTTGTGGCTGGGCGTTATCTAAAAAAAGAAATTATCCAGTTGATCAGGCAGGAATAGTGGAAAGGCGGTATTGGTTAATATGTTGATTCAGTTAGAAAATATTTCAAAAACATACAAGGGGAATGGCATACGTGTTGAGGCGTTAAAGGGTGTTGATCTGGAGATTGAAGAGGGAGAGTGCATTGCAGTCATGGGGGCGTCCGGTTCAGGGAAATCAACACTGCTGAACATACTTGGCTGTATGGACAGGGCGACAGAGGGGGAGTATTACCTGAACGGTAGTCCGGTCACCAGTTACCCGGAAAAAAGGATGGCAGAATTGAGAAATGGATTTTTTGGTTTTGTTGTACAGGATTTTGCTCTGATTGAGCGGAGCACGGTAGAAAAAAATGTGATGCTTCCACTGTACTATTCCAGCCGGTATAAAAAAGAGAGAAAAAAACGGGTGGAAGAGATCCTGTCCCGGGTCGGAATTCTGGAGAAGAGGGATCAGCCCGCGGTGAAATTGTCGGGTGGACAGAGGCAGCGGGTGGCGATTGCCCGGGCGCTGGTGAATGATGCGAAGGTGCTTCTTTGCGATGAGCCGACTGGGGCCTTGGACAGTAAGAGCTCAGCAAATATTATGAGCCTGTTCCGGGATTTAAACAAGGAAGGGCATACAATAATTCTTGTTACACACGATCAGAATGTGGCGGATCAGTGCAATCGGATTGTTACAATAAATGATGGGAAAATTAATTAGACAGGCTTGTATAATTACATAGGAAAAGCAGCTTTTTTCGTCTGAACGGTAGTAATTTTCGTCTATACAACACTTGATTTCTGATGCCCAGGTATGTAAAATAATATAAAGATTAAATGATAAAAGTGTGGGGGGGATGAGTGTTTATGAAAAAAGATCTGGCGGCGAAAAATCTTCTGAATTGCCCAGATGTGTTTGCTGATATCGGGAATGTGAATTTGTTTGGCGGCAGGCAGGTAGTAAAGGAGTCTGGACTGGAGCGGCTGCCACAGGAGCTGGTTTACAGGAACCGGCAGGGGGACCTCGGTGAGCATCGGATGGATACGAGGATGAAAGTCCGGGAGGAAAATGTGGACGTGGTAATCTTCTGTGCAGAGAACCAGGCAGCAATCAGTAACACTATGCCGGTGCGGGATATGGGATACTTGTATTCGAGTTACAGTGAACAAATTCGGGAGAAAAACCGGGCAGATTATGTGGCCGGGAGCGGCGCGAACCCTGTGAGAGGGCTGGCGGACGGACAGAAACTTGTGCCGGTGGTGAGCCTTGTCCTGTACTGGGGAAAGGAGAAATGGACGGGTCCGACAGAATTGAAAGATATGCTGGCATTGCCAGAGTGGGCGGAGGATGACTGGATGCCGCTGGTGCAGAACCACAGGATACGGCTGGTCAGGCTGCGGGAACAGGGGGAGGAGATAAGGAGGCTCTACCAGTCAGATTTCCGCCATGTGGTGGATTACCTTGCATATGAGGATGACCGGAAAAAGCGGCGCGAGTATATGAATGATGTGACGCGGAAAGTGAGACATCCAGAGGAATATCTGGATATGATGTCAGCATTTACGACGGACAAGAGGTTTTCTCAGATTAAGGAGCGTGTGATGATGGATTTTGTGGAAGGGGATGAGGTTAGTATGGTGAGCATAGCAGAAGAGCTTATGGAAGAGGGGATTGAAAAAGGAATTGAAAAGGGTATTGAGAGAGGCCAGAAACTGGCAAAATATGAGCTGGTTTGCCGGATGCTGAGCCATGAGCAGACGCCAGAGATGATCAGCGCTATAACAGAGGAGCCTCTGGAATATATCTATGATGTCCAGAGACAGTATCTTCAGACAGCGCATGAGAAAACAGCGTATTCAGCCGAAAAAGGGACGGAGGGTTAAGGAATGATGTGCGGGCAGTTGGATTTATACCAGTAGTGTATGGAGTTTTTTTATGGTCTCTGGTATACTGAGTGCAAGTCCTGCCAATGCATGGCAGGACAGCATAACGGATCAGCAGGAGGGATTGTCATGATTACAGATTCTTTTGACACAGAGACAGAACCCATCATAACTCTGGATGCCTTTTACGGGGAGCAGAAATATTGTTGTGATACTTGTATCATTACCTTTTCAAAAATAATATATGAAAATATACTGAGCTCTTATCCCTGTGAAAAGCTGTCAGAAATCCGGACCTGCCGGGGCAATGAACCCATTTATACCATGGATTATAAGGGGAAGAAAATCGCTTTTTATCTCTCTGGTATCGGTTCTGCTGTGGCGGCAACAAATGTGGCGGAGGCAAACTGGCTGACGGGTGCAACGAAATTTATCATGTTTGGTTCGGCAGGCTCTCTCAACAAGTCCGCGACGGCAGGGAGATATGTTGTTCCCACAGAAGCATACCGCGATGAGGGAATGTCTTATCATTATGCCCCGGCTGCAGATTATATCAAAATACCCGGAGCCGATACGGTTGCTGATATTTTTGCCGATATAAATATCCCTTACATAAAAGGAAGAGTCTGGACAACCGATGCGATGCTCCGGGAGACAAGGGGACTCATGAAGCGCCGTGCGGCCGAGGGGTGTATTGCTGTTGAGATGGAATTAGCGGGTGTCCAGGCAGTTTGTGACTATTACGGCTTTCAATTGTACAATTTTCTCATGACAGGCGATGTGCTTGACCAGCCGGAATATGACAAGTCAGAGTTCAGCCGCGCAAACCATTTGCTGGATAATTTCGATTTATCACTTGAAATAGCAAGGAGGCTGCGATGATTCGTCACATTCAGGAAAAAGAGATAGAGAAATGCGTTGAGGTAATTAAACGAAGTTTTCTTACTGTAGCGCAGGAGTATGGATTAACAGTGAAAAATGCCCCTCGGTTCACAGCATTTGCCACAACATTTGAAAGGCTTCAGGCTCAGTATACGGAAGGCAGACAGATGTATGGTTATTTTGATGAAAAAGAGAAGCTGACAGGGTATTACTCATTGCATATAACAGAGAGCGGCGAGTGCGAATTAAATAACTTATGTGTTTTGCCAGAGCATCGGCATAAAGATGTCGGGAAAAAACTATTTGCCCACGCACTTTTGAAAGCGGCCGAGAAGAAGTGTAAAAAGGTTGGTATAAGCATCGTAGAAGAGAATTCGAAACTGCGTGTCTGGTACGAACAGTTCGGAGCAAAACATATTGGCACAAAAAAATTTGATTTCTTTCCATTTACGTGTGGATATATGGAAATTGAGCCGGACGCGTGTAAAAATTATAACATTGAATTCTGGGATGCCTATACGGAAAATGGGGCGTTGGCCGGATGTGATTTAATACGGGGTGATTCGATTCCAGAAAATCTGCGCCATGCGGTAGCAGAGATTTTTGTGCTGCATAAGGATGGCTCGATCCTGTTAATGAAAAGAGACATGAATAAGCCAAGTTATCCGGGGTTATGGGAGAGTGCCGCCGGAGGTTCTGTGTTAAAGGGAGAGAGTTTTGTTGAAGGTGCAGAGAGAGAATTATTAGAAGAGACCGGAATTTTGGGATCAGGCTTGCGGGAAATATATTCTGTCACAACAAAAGAAACAATTTACAGGGGATATCTCTGTGTTACAGATATTGAAAAAAATTCTATAACATTGCAAGAGGGGGAGACCATTGACTTCAAATGGGCAGACCAGCAGGAGTTTACCACTATTTTTTACTCTGACCAGTATGTTGGCGGATTGAGGGAACGATTGTGTCAATCCGGTAATGTCATAGCAGAGGAGCTTATGGAAAAGGGAACCGGGAAATAAAAATCGGAAAGTTGTGGAGGAAAATATGGATTTTACAGTTAGAAAAGCAGTGATGAAAGATTATGAATCCGTTGTCAAAATAATGAATCAGGTACAACAAATGCACGTGAATTGGAGGCCTGATATATATAAAATGAATAATAGCATAATTCCTATCGATATATTTGCAAAAAACGTGGAAGATAATACGTTTTTTGTCGCTGAAGCAGATGGGATTGTGGCCGGAATAATGGAAATAATATTTCGTCACATCGAGACCCCATTACATATTACAAGAGATGTGATTTTTATTGATAGCATGGCGGTAGATGAGAAGTATCGTGGGATGGGAATTGGACATTTGTTCTTTGAAAAAGTGAAGCAGATTAAGGAACAAAAACACTGTGATGGAATTGAGCTGCAGGTCAATTCAAAGAATAAAGCGGCATATGAAATGTATTCAAAATATGGTTTCACTGTGAAATCCATAAACATGGAATTGCTATAAATTCGGAAGTTGGCGATTATCTTTTTTCGCCGCCAGCCGTTTTGGTCACGGTCAGCCGGTTCTCCCCATCTGTATGCTCATACTCCATGGAATCCATGCATGTTCTGATCATATGGCCGTTTGGGATCTCCTTTTCGAGCGGATTGTAGGGGATTCCGCAATCCATAAAGAGAACACGCGCTGTGGCGGGAGTGCCTGTCACTTCGAGGCGCACTGCCACCATCCCGCCGGGAGAAGTGTAGGCGTGAGCGCAGATATTTACAAATACCTCTTCCGCTGCCAGCTGAACTTCCATCATCTCCTGGGGTGAGAAACCACGTCCCTCCATGTTCTGGTATATAAAATTCATAACGCGCCCCAGCTCACCCGATTCTGCGTCTACAAACAGGTCTTTCATCTCATGTCCCCTCTTTTCTCTGTCAATTTTATTAAAATTATAATACCATATCCATATATAAAAATCAATTTAGTGAGAGCCAGAATCATAAAATCATTGCAAATCCAGCCCAGTTGTGCTATTATTCTACCCATGAGCGGTATTCGTAGGAAACTGCATCAGATGATAATGTGTTGTCACTGGTTACGGAGGTGATGACATGGAGATTGGAATTGTTGGCGCCGGAAAGGCGGGGTGCTCGATCGGGAAATATCTGGGGGAGCACGGCGTGCCGGTTGCCGGATATTTTAGCAGGAGCAAAGAGAGCGTAGAATCTGCTGCGACTTTCACAGGCACGAAAGCTTTCCATTCCCTGGGGGAACTGGTGGCGGCGGTCGGCATTATTTTTATTGCGACGCCGGACGATGTGATCCGGGATGTGTGGCGAGAAATAAAAAATTATTCAATTCAGGGAAAAATAATCGGCCATTTCAGTGGCTCATTGTCATCTGCAGTATTTTCCGAGAGAGAGCAGGCCGGGGCAGCCGGCTGTTCGATTCATCCTATGTATGCGTTCAGCAGTAAATTCACATCTTATGAAAAACTGGATCAGGTTCCTTTTACCGCGGAGGGGGACAAAAAAGCGGTCTTTGCCGTGGAATCTATTTTCCGGCAGGCGGGGAATCCGGTGACAGTTATCCAGCCGGAAAACAAAGTGCGCTATCATGCGGCAGCGTCTATGGTGAGCAATATGATGGTGGGACTGTATCAGATGGCGGTGGACATGCTAGTCAGCTGTGGTTTTGATGAAGTGGCGGCGAGGGAGATTGTGGAGCCGCTGGTGCGGGGGAATATGGAAAATGTTCTGCAGAAATCTCCTGTGGAGGCGCTGACAGGCCCCATAGAGAGGAATGATATCTGTACAGTGAAAAGACATCTGCATGTTCTCGGCAAAGAAGAGAAGACTGTGTATGTGACTCTGGGCAGGATATTGGCCGGGCTCGCCGGACAGAAAAATCCGGGTCAGGATTACACGGCTCTGTTGGATATATTGAGAGAGGAAGGGGCATGAAAAATGTCCCGGAATGGAGGAATATTTTGAAAAATTCGGTACTGACTTTTCAGCAGGCAAAGGATAGGGGAGAAAAGCTGACAATGCTGACGGCCTATGATTATTCCACGGCAAAACTGGAGGATGAGGCCGGGGTCAACAGCATTCTGGTAGGGGATTCTCTGGGAAATGTTGTGCTTGGGTATGAGGATACGATAAGTGTTACAATGGAAGACATGATCCACCACGGAGCGGCTGTCGCGAGGGGGGCAGAAAATGCGCTGGTCATTTTGGACATGCCATTTATGTCCTATCAGACTTCAGTGTATGACGCGGTAGTCAATGCG
>CANRMO010000129.1 GCA_947631755.1 uncultured Lachnospiraceae bacterium
GGCGTCCAGGGATTCCCGCATTTTTGTGTACACGCCGCCGGCGTCCAGGATGGGAAGCCGGATGGCGGTGACGGATGGGAAGAGCAAGGAAATCCTGGAAAATGGACTGTTCTTTGTTTTCCCCTCTCAGGACAAAAACATTTACGTGTATGATAATTCTGGGGTGTTGAGAAACTGTATTCTCACAGAGACAGCTCACGGAAAGAGGATCTATCAGGCCGGCGACAACGTAATTTACCAGGTCTCAGACACAAAATTTGCCATGGTTTCCGCGATTGGCCGGGTGACAGGGACGGCCGAGGTAAAAGGGTATGGGAAGATCCGCGATTTCAGCTATGACGGGTATGACAGCGCCTACTGCCTGGTGACAAAAGGAAAAAAGGATTATCTGGTGTCCGTCTCATTCAAGACCGGCGAGACAAAAAAAGTCGCTGCGTTCCCAAAGGGTGTGAGCGCCGGATCGCTGACGGATCCGTCTGGCGGCGGAGTTTATGTGTCCTGTGATAAACCCGGGGGAATTATAAAATTGGATGCCCTGACAGGGAAAACGCCGAGAGTTTCGTTTGTTCTTGGCAAGAAAGAAGACTGGAAAAAAGTCGCAAAGAAAAATAAATCATATAAGAAAAAGGTCGCAGAGGATCCGGCTGTTGTCCAGTGGTCCACCGCGGGGATCATTTTGAACCGGGGAAATGTCATGAAATCCGGCTCTGATAATCTGTTTTCCACATATCTTGCAGAAAATGGGAAAGGAACAGGGGTACAGTTTTCTGTTGATGAAGAAAAGAAGAGTGTGAAAATTGAGCAGTCTTTTCCCACTGGCGAGAGCGGCAGCTGTTCCTGCCAGGCCTATGGAAACCATACACTGATCATGAACCTGGGAAACGGCGTGTACTCGGAATACGACAAGGAGGGGAAAGTGACGAAGAGCTTC
This sequence comes from uncultured Lachnospiraceae bacterium, assembly GCA_947631755.1. Lineage (GTDB taxonomy): Bacteria > Bacillota > Clostridia > Lachnospirales > Lachnospiraceae > Eubacterium_F. The sequence continues at coordinate 932 of CANRMO010000129.1, forward strand.
ACTGTGGGACAGCCGCTGAGCGGTGTAACCAAACTTTCCCTGAATGATATGTGTTTTTACAGTCCGTAATAGTCATTTTGTACATTTTTTTGGAAAAATAATGAAAAAAGTTTACAAAATTCACAAAAAACAGTTGAGATTATATGCCCATAAGTTGTATAATGGGTATATGAAATAAAATTACATTTAGGAGGTTGCATGTATGAGATTTTTTGTTGACACGGGTAAGATTGAGGACATTAAGAAAGCAAATGATATGGGTGTGATTTGCGGCGTTACGACAAATCCTTCCCTGATCGCTAAAGAGGGGGGAAAAACACAGGAAGAGATTTTGAAAGAGATCGCCTCCATCGTAGACGGGCCGATCAGCGGTGAGGTGAAAGCAACTACTGTTGACGCGGAAGGAATGATCGCAGAGGGGCGTGAGATCGCAAAACTCCATGAGAATATGGTAGTTAAAATTCCGATGACCGTTGAGGGGCTGAAAGCTACAAAAGTTCTGACAAGTGAGGGGATCCGGGTAAATGTGACACTGATCTTCACGGCAAACCAGGCACTTCTCGCAGCAAGGGCAGGCGCTACTTATGTATCCCCGTTCCTTGGCCGTCTGGATGATATCTCACAGCCGGGCATTGACCTGATCCGCGACATTGCAGAAATTTTTGCGATCAATGATGATATTGATACACAGATCATCGCTGCCAGTGTGCGCAATCCGATCCATGTCACAGACTGTGCGCTTGCCGGGGCAGATATCGCAACAGTTCCTTACAGTGTAATTGAGCAGATGACAAAACATCCGCTGACCGATGCAGGTATTGAGAAATTCCAGAAAGATTACATCTCTGTATTCGGCGAGTAGGGAACAGAGTTTTTAAAACGAAATAAAAGGAGATTATATATGAACAAGTTAGAGCTTCAGAAGAAAGCTGTTGAGGTTCGCAAGGGCATCGTGACTGCCGTGCACAGCGCAAAGTCCGGCCACCCGGGCGGCTCTCTGTCAGCGGCTGACATTTATACATATCTCTTCTTTGAAGAGTTAAATATCGATCCTGAGAATCCGGACAAGCCGGACCGTGACCGCTTTGTGCTGAGTAAGGGGCACACAGCTCCGGGGTATTACTCAACTCTGGCAAACAGGGGATTTTTCCCGGTAGAGGATCTGCCTACGCTCCGCCATGTCGGCTCCTATCTGCAGGGCCATCCGGACAAGAAACATATTCCGGGAGTGGATATGTCCAGCGGTTCTCTCGGACAGGGGATATCTGCCGCTGTGGGCATGGCCCTCTCGGCTAAACTCAGCGGGGACTCCTACCGTGTGTACACGCTGTTGGGCGATGGAGAGATCCAGGAGGGACAGGTCTGGGAGGCTGCTATGTTTGCCGGACACAGAAAACTGGATAACTTTGTGGCGATCGTGGACAACAACGGACTGCAGATTGACGGCGCGGTGGATGAGGTCTGCTCACCGTATCCGATCGATGAGAAATTCAAGGCATTTAATTTCCACGTGATCAATGTTGACGGGCACGATTATGATGCCCTGAAAGCGGCCTTCGATGAGGCAAAGGCCACGAAGGGACAGCCGACGGCCATCATTGCCAAAACTACAAAAGGAAAAGGTGTTTCCTTTATGGAGAACCAGGTGAGCTGGCACGGCACTGCTCCGAACGATGAGCAGTATGCCCAGGCCATGGAAGATTTGAAGAAAGCAGGTGAGTCTTTATGTCAGAAGTAAAAAAGATCGCAACTCGCGAGAGCTACGGCAATGCATTGGCGGAGCTGGGCGCAGAGTTTGATAACCTTGTAGTGTTGGATGCCGACCTTGCTGCTGCCACAAAGACTGGCATATTTAAGAAGGCTTTTCCGGACCGCCACATTGACTGCGGCATCGCTGAGTGCAATATGATGGGCATTGCGGCCGGTATTGCAACAACAGGCAAAGTTCCCTTTGCCAGTTCCTTTGCTATGTTTGCCGCAGGCCGTGCTTTTGAGCAGGTTCGCAATTCCATTGCATATCCGCAGTTAAATGTAAAGATTGGAGCTACCCATGCGGGCATCTCCGTGGGCGAGGATGGCGCTACTCATCAGTGCAATGAGGATGTGGCGTTGATGCGCACGATCCCGGGCATGACAGTTGTTGTCCCCTCGGACGATGTGGAGGCAAAAGCGGCTGTCCGCGCTGCATATCTGCATGAGGGACCAGTCTATCTCCGTTTCGGAAGGCTGGCTGTTCCGGTGATCAACGACAAACCGGATTATAAATTTGAACTCGGCAAAGGTGTTGTACTCCGCGAAGGCAAAGATGTGACGATCGTCGCTTCCGGACTTCCGGTGGCAAACTGCCTGGAGGCGGCTGAGAAACTTGCTGCCGACGGCATTGATGCAAAAGTGGTCAACATCCATACGATCAAACCTCTGGACGAGGATCTGATCGTGGCGTCTGCCAAAGAGACAGGCAAAGTCGTGACCGTTGAGGAACATTCCGTGATCGGCGGCCTCGGCAGTGCCGTGTGTGATGTGCTCTCAGAGAAAGCGCCTACCCCGGTGTGCAAGATCGGAGTGAACGATGTATTTGGCGAGTCAGGCCCGGCTGTAGAGCTCGTTAAGAAATATGGACTCGATGCAGACAGTATTTACGCAAAAGTAAAAGAGTTTGTGGGATAGAGTAATTAAATCGGATTCCACTGCCTGGAAAACGGTGGATGATATATAAAAAAGCAAGTTCGGCACCTAGGTTTGCCGGATATGCAATCCAGAAGAGTACGATTTTGGCCAAAGATCTTCCTGGACTTCGGTTCCAGCGGAGAATTGGCTGAAATCGTATTCTTTCTATTTATGGTGATTTTGAAATTGGATTGAAGGGAATCCGGTTTGTTGAAAAATATTGTCTGTAAACAAGGCATACCTATGACAAATGTAATGCCAGAAATATATCGGAAGTCACTTTTCCTCTGCTGTGGACTGAGTTATACTTAAAATATAGAAAGTAAAAAAGGGGGATTGGCGTGAAAGAATTTCTTGCTGTAAAAAATTTAGTGAAAAATTATGGCGATTTCTGCGCGGTGGATCATCTCAGTTTTTCCGTTTATGAGGGGGAGATTTTCGGACTACTGGGCCCGAATGGCGCGGGGAAATCGACGATTATGAATGTGATAAATTCACTTGCTGGTTTTAGTAAGGGAAGCGTCACCATTGCCGGCGCGGATATCATGAGGGATAAAGAGGGGATCAAGCGAAAGATTGGCATGGTGCCACAGGAAATTGCGCTGTATCCCTTTTTGTCCGCAGAGGAAAATGTGCGCTTTTTTGCGTCTCTCTATGGATTGAAGGGAAGGGAGCTGGCGGCGGCCGCAGAGGAGGCTCTCGGATTTGTGGGCTTGTCTGACCGCGCGAAAATGAGGCCCGGGAAAATGTCGGGGGGGATGCAGCGCCGTCTGAACATTGCCTGCGGAATTGCCCACAACCCTGAACTCATCATTATGGATGAGCCGACGGTAGGTGTTGACGCCCAGTCGAGAGAACATATTCTAAATTCTGTCAAAATTCTGCGCGAGCGCGGGGCAACCGTCGTTTATACGTCTCATTATATGAATGAAGTGGAGGAGATCTGTGACAGGATTGCGATAATCGATCACGGACAGCTTGTGGCGTGTGGCACAGAGCGGGAGCTCATTGCCCTGGTGAGTGAGGGCACATGTCTCAGAATACAGACAAAGATTCCTCTGGATTTCAATATAAAAGAGTTTATCGGCGAATTGACAAAACTTCCGGATGTAAAGAGAGGAAGCGCGGATGAAAATGGGATCGTCCTTGAGGTGGGGAGCACCTGCCATGACTATACGTTTATTTTGGAAAGACTGCAAAAGCGCGGCCTGCCTCTGATGGGATTTTCCTCCCAGTCGATGAATCTTGAGGATGTGTTTATTGCCATGACAGGCAGAGAGCTGAGGTGATGGCATGCGTAATATCATTTTGAATGAAATCCGTTCTTATCTGCGCAGCGGATCTAATCTGTTTTTTACGATATTTTTTCCATGCGCCTGCGTGTTTTTTCTGGGAACATTCCTCGAATCGGTGGAAGTGTCCGACGAAGTGGTGGGGGAGCTGTCTGTAGTCTACTGCACAGACGGGGGGGATGCAGCTTCTGCCGCCGCCTTTGAGGAATTTATAAATGCTCTTGGGAGCAGTGGAACACTGACCGCCAAAAAAATAAACGGGGAGAGCATAGACGGATTTGACAGAGATACTTTCTCTGCAGCGGTGGAGCTGAGCGGTCTGGATATCAGGATTTACGGTGGAAATGACAAAATAAAAAACCGCACCCTCAAGGCCATCTTCGACAGCTACAGCCAGACAGCCGCGGCTTATGCGTCCGCTGCTTCAGTCAATCCTGCGGGTCTCACGGAGGTGAGAGATCTGGATGGGAGTTATGCAGCGCGCAAAGATCTGGGTACAAACCGCTCGATGATGGATTACTATGCGGTGACAATGGCGGTCATGATCCTGTTTATGGGTTCCTGTATAGGAGGTGCGGGGTGTTATACAGAGGAGCATGAACTCTCCACGATTGCCCGTCTCGATGCATCTCCGGTCAGCAGGACGGCGGTGTTTTTGGGGAAAATAGCCGGGTCGCTGCCGATGGTGCTGATCCAGACCGCGTCTGTTATGCTTGCGAGTACGCTTCTGTTCGGCGCGCACTACTGCCGAACCTTTTCGGGGAATTTTCTTCTGGCGGCTCTTTTTATTAGCGCATCGCTGGCGGCGCTTTCCGTGGGTGTGCTGCTGAGTCTAGTTTTTCCCCGCATACCGTCAAATCTTGTGATCATGCCGGTGCTCTGGGGTGCCATGTTCCTCTCAGGAACATTTGCGATGGATATTTATGTGAGAGGGCTGACGGAATGTATGCCCATGTATATCATACAGCGGGCGGCCTTTGATCTGACCGTATTCGGAAGGCCGGAAAAGGCAGTCCGCGCGATTGCGGTGTCGCTCCTGGTTTTTGCTGTGATGTTCTTTTTTGGCTTGATTAAGACAAATGCAAGGAGGAAAAATTTTTGAGAAATATTGTGCTTATTTTCAAAAACAGCGTGCAGCGCGGCCTTTTGCTGATCCCAATCTCCCTTATTGCGACAGGATTACTAATGTTTGCTTTCAGCACCGTGGCAAGCCCCCGCACAGGTGGCGTTGAAGAGATCCGGCTGGGCCTGATCGATCAGGATGACAGTCCCCTTTCCGGAGATCTGAAAAAATATTTTGAGCAGACACTCGGTATGCAAGTGAACTCAGAAGGGGATTACGATTTTCAGTCGGGTCTGTTGATTGATAAAAATATTTCTGCTATAATAGAAATACCGCAGGGTTTTTATGATTCTGCCGCGGAGGGCGATATAAAAGAGCCTGTGATAACAACTCTTGATGATTATGAGAACGCCGCATTTATTGAGGTGTATGTTGATTCTTATATGAGGGGGATCAAAGTAATGTCGGATGCAGCGGCGGGGGACAGAAATCTGTTTTCACAGATGCTTTTGTCGCATGTGGAGACGGGCGGGGTGGAACTCTGTGAGGAAAGAAAAACGGGCGGTGCAGATGTCCACTCTGCGTTTGTTTTTGCTGAGGGATTTATGATCATGATCATTGGGGGGATCATTTTATTTGTCTCCAATTCTATCATGACCGATATCCGGCAGGGGACTTATAGCAGGATTGTCTGTTCGCCTGTAAAACCGATGGAATACATTGCCGGAACAGCGCTTTTCGGGCTGGTGTTTGGCACGCTTATGAACATCGCGTTTACTGTGTACGCATATGCCTCGCAGGACGGAATACTTGTCCCGTGGGAGATTTCTGCCGGGGCGGCAGAGCTGTTTGTCTTGTTTTCGGTGGGGCTCTCGATCCTGCTGGCTCTTTTGATCCGGGAAAAACGAACTCTTTTTTCGGTGGGGGTAGGCTACACTACTTTTGGCTGTATGCTGGGCGGCGCGTGGTTTCCCATCGCTGACGGGCTTGGCTTTATCGGAAACGTGGCAAAGATGTTTCCCAAGTACTGGTGTATGAGACTATTAAGGGACAGTGCCGGCAATTCCGGCCAAAGTCCTTTTACGGCTCTGTGTATTCTCGCACTATTTGCCCTGCTGGCATATCTGATTCCGGCAGTGGTCTATTC
>CANRMO010000130.1 GCA_947631755.1 uncultured Lachnospiraceae bacterium
GGGGCTGCAGCTGGCTGTAGTCGCTGGAGCTTAGGGAGCTCAGGGATATCTCGTCGTACCCGGTGCTGTCCAGCATTTTCGCGGCCAGCTCCCGCAGATAGTCGAGGTTCCGCTCCCGCACCGGCCGGTAGATCATGCCCGCCTGGCAGAAACGGCAGCCCCGGATACAGCCCCGCTGGATCTCCAGCACAACGCGGTCCTGGGTGGCCCGGATATAGGGAACCAGCGGGCGGGATGGATAATACGTATCATTTAAGTCCGTCACAACCTGTTTTTTTATGCGCTCCGGCGCCTCTTTACACCGGGGAGTCCTGGCCCGTATCCGGCCATCCTCAAAATAGGTTATCTCATACAGGGCGGGGACATAAATCCCCTCCACCTGCGCCGCTTTTTTCAAAAACTCCGGGCGGCTGTCACCGTTTTTCCGGGAACATTTGTAAATGTCCATCAGTTTCCGGTAGGAAGTCTCCCCCTCGCCGATATAAAACAAATCAAAAAACTCTGCCAAAGGCTCTGGATTATACGCGCATGGGCCACCGCCGATGACAATGGGATCCTCCCAGGTGCGCTCTCCGGCATGGAGAGGAATCCGGGACAGATCCAGGATCTGCAGAACATTAGTATAACACATCTCATACTGGAGAGTGATGCCGAGAAAATCAAAATCCCGGATGGGATCCTGGCTCTCCAATGCAAAAAGAGGGATGTCCCTCTCCCTCATGATTCTGTCCAGATCCGGCCAGGGTGAATAGACCCGCTCACAATATATATCCTCCCACTGGTTGAACATATCATATAAAATCTGTATGCCCAGATGCGACATGCCGATCTCATAGAGATCAGGAAAACACATACAAAAGCGTACATCTACCTCCCCTGGCTCCTTTTTGACCATATTGATCTCATTTCCGATATAGCGGGCCGGCTTCTCCACGCTCATCAAAATCTCATCGCTTAACGCTAATCTTCTCATTCCTCAGATTCTTCTCCGTCTTCTGTATTCTGGCTCTCCCCTGTTCCGTCCGGTTCCATATTTTCGCAGAACTGATTGTAGCGGTCATCCATCAGCTGGTCAATAAAATCTCTGCTATAAAAAGGAAACTGTTCGGAAACTATCTCGCAGAGCCGGCCGTGGATTTCAAAATAATTATCTTCCTGTGTCTGACCGGGATCAAACATCCCGGAAATCCGTTCATCCGTGATGTTCGCGCGAATCCATTCCGTCACCTGCTCCGTCACTTGTTCTTCCTCATTCACAATTCCTTTCAGTTTGCGCGCCCGGATAAGAGACGAGATGCCAACAGCAAAAAATATCACAAAGACAATTGCCATAATGAGCATGGAAAATGGATTGAGCCAGCTGATCACATCAAACCAGTTCAGCGCGATGATTGTAAAACCAATCACACCAAAAATAAGAAAGGAGATACCGCTGAACAAAAAATCTGAGTATTTGTCTTTCTTTTTCACATAGACAGAACTTGCCTCTGTTCTCAGTTCAGAGAACATCTGGGATGCCTCCTCCGATTCCAGCTCCTCCAGTTTCATTTCCAGCTCCGGGATGAGCTCATCCGGATTCATCTGCGCGATCGTATCCACCGAATCAAATCGGGCAAATAATTGTTCTGCCGCCGCTCTCTCAAACTCTGCAACAACCAGAGAGAATTTCCCGCTCCCATCCTCCACTTCAATCAGTCCGGCGGTCTGGATTCCGCCGTATTCCAGGTAAGTAACAAATTTTTCACCGGTCTCCCGGTCCGCCACCTCACACAAGACAGCTGGCGCATCTGGTGGGGTATCTTCCGGCAGTTCATCTACCAGCGCGACACCGCAGTCAGCGCATACTGTGACTCCCTCTACATATTCATCCCTGCATTTTGGACACCATGGCATGGCAAGTCCCTCCTTTGGAAAATTTATTCTCTCAATCATTATCATTTTTTAGGACGGGATCATTCAATCAATCCCGTCAGCTGCCCGGGACTGGCCAGAGGATACACCGATATGCTGCCGCTATCCTCACCCAGCACATAAAATTTCCCGTTTTCACAACCCAGATAGACAGCTGGCTCACCATTCAGAATTACGATCTGCCCTGGGCTGAACGATTTTATCCCAGCCATTTTTTCAGAATCACTCATCCCCGAATAATCAATTCCGCAAATGGCCGGTATCTTTGCAAATGCCGCCGAATCCCCGGGCAGCCGGAACCCAAAACAGCGAAATACTTTTGAGATCACTGCGTCTGAACCTGCCCCGCCATTTTGTGCGGACCTGCCGAGATATTTCATGGACAGGGACAAAAGGTTCTTTCTTGTGTAGTCCAGATATCCGGAATGGACATCTTTTCCCAGAGGGACAGTGATCAACTTATATTCCAGCATCCCCTCCGCATCTCTTGCCGGAATCTTTACAACATAGCTGTCCCGCACCGCCCTCTCCCGGATATATTTTTCCGCCGGTTCTCCCCCGGCAATCTCCAGGCGCGTGCCCATAGCGAAAGAATAGGTGCTGTCTGTTCCGTCCGCACCGCAATCCGGGACAGTTATCTCCTCACCGGTCACGATGAGGAACTGTTCCATATTCTGAGCCTCCTGCCAGGAATTTTTGTCCCGGCAGAGCGCGGTCTGCCGGACAAGAACCCATCCGGCACCAATCTCCGACAAGACAAAATACCACTGACTGTCCCTGCTCGTATATAAGATAAGGACAGGTTCATTGGCCGGCAGGAATGCAGCTTCCAGCACATCCCCGGATGTGCCCCCGGCATCGGAATACAGCCGGTCCGCTGTCGGAAGTTTCCGCATCTCTGCCTGGGCACACAAAATACCGTATTTGACCGTGTTAAAATCGTCCAGCGAAGAGATACCACAGTTCTCGCGGTACTCCCGCATCACCTTTTTTGAAACAGTTTTTCCCGCCCGGTAACAGACACTGTTCACCAGCTCTTCCTGCGCCATCATCATATGCAGGGCACTTCCCTTTACCTGTTCCCCATATCCATTGATATCGTAATATGCCGAATCCGGGGCGCCACTCAATCCCTCTGCCAGTTTCCGGTTGAAATCAGAGATATCACTCTCTTTTTTCAAAATCTTGTCTGCCGCATAGGTCTTTGTTATCCAGTAATCCGCCTCCTGCATCCGGGCATCTACATCTCTGGCTGCGTTGATGCCGCCGCTGCTGGCCGCCACCGATGTGCCGGTGACACTCTGATCCGCGGGGGCGGCAGAAGATCCCGGGCTGGCAGAGGGCCTTTTGTGCAGGGCGGAACCGCTGACAGCGCTGCCAGTGCCGTTTTCTGCTATAAATTTCTCCAGATAATCCCGGTAACCGCAGGCGGTCAGAAAAACTGTAAACCCAAGCAGTAAAACTATTACATAACGTCTCATCATCGTCTCCATTTCCAGGGAGCTGGCACATCAGAACAGGCCGGTAATGCGTCCCTCATCATTTACATCTATCTGCTCTGCGGCCGGCACCTTTGGAAGTCCTGGCATCGTCATGATCGTGCCGGTGATGGCAACAACAAAACCAGCTCCCGCCGACACATAGACATCCCGTATGTGAAGCGGAAATCCCTCCGGCCGGCCGAGGACAGATTTATCATCTGACAGAGAATACTGATTCTTGGCCATGCACACTGGAAAGCTTCCAAAACCGAGGCTCTCGATCCGGGCGATCTGGCTCTCCACCCCGGGCTCAAAGATCACTTCCCCGGCACCGTAGATCTCCCGGGCGATGGTGCTCATTTTCTCCCTCAGCGGCAGGGAGTCCTCATACAGACAGTGGAACTCACTCTTCTTTGTCTCAATGGTCTCCACTACTTTGCGTGCCAGCGCGACACCGCCTTCCCCGCCCTTTTCCCACACTTCTGACAGGGCGAACTCACATCCTCTCTCCTCGCAGAAACGCTTAACATAATCGAGTTCCGCCGGGGTGTCAGTGACAAACTGGTTCAATGTCACAATACAGGGTACATCGTATTTGGCAATGTTCTCAATATGTTTTTCGAGATTGACGATCCCCGCTGCAAGGGCTTCGAGATTTTCCTCCGCGAGATTCTCCCTGGCGACACCGCCATTATATTTGAGGGCGCGGACGGTCGCAACCAGCACAACTGCATCCGGCTTAAGTCCGGCGATGCGGCATTTAATATCGAAAAACTTTTCCGCACCGAGATCTGCGCCAAAACCGGCCTCGGTAATCGTATAATCCGCCAGCTTCAAGGCGGTTCTTGTGGCGCGGAGGCTGTTGCATCCGTGGGCGATATTGGCAAAGGGGCCGCCGTGGACAAGTGCCGGGGTGTGTTCGAGCGTCTGGATGATATTGGGCCGCATGGCATCTTTTAAGAGTGCTGCCATTGCCCCCACCGCATTCAGCTCACCGGCTGTCACAGGCTTTCCGTCATAGGTGTAGGCGACAAGGATGCGGCCAAGCCTCTCCTTCAGATCCTGCATGTCAGCGGCAAGACAGAGGATCGCCATGATCTCAGAGGCCACAGTAATGATAAAGTGGTCCTCCCTCGTCACTCCGTCCGCCTTCCGGCCCAGGCCGACAGTAATATTTCTCAGCACGCGGTCATTCATGTCCACGCAGCGTTTCCAGACAATCTGTTTCGTATCAATATTCAGCCGGTTTCCCTGCTGGATATGGTTGTCAAGCATGGCCGCCAGAAGATTATTGGCAGATGTAATGGCATGAAAATCTCCGGTAAAATGGAGATTGAGCTCATCCATCGGGACTACCTGGGCATATCCGCCCCCGGCTGCCCCGCCCTTCAGGCCGAAACAGGGACCCAGGGAGGGCTCGCGGAGAGCAATGACCGCCCTCTTTCCAATCTTGTCCATCGCCTGTCCGAGCCCAACTGTCGTGGTCGTCTTTCCCTCTCCCGCCGGGGTAGGGTTAATGGCAGTCACCAGCACGAGTTTCCCATCCGGATTTTCCTTTACCCGCTCCCACAGGTCATCTGTCAGTTTGGCTTTGTACTTGCCGTATAGATCGAGCTCGTCCTCTCCGATGCCGATCTTTGCGGCAACATTCTGAATCGGTTCCATATTTGCTTCCTGTGCGATTTCAATGTCTGATTTCATTCCAGTCTCCATTTCTGCGCTGCTTATGTCAGTTGACAGCGGCCTGCCGCTGCGGTATGCTTTGTGCCAAGCAACGCCGGGGTACACAAAGCACTGGTTTCCGATCCTCACTACAATATCTGCCGTTTAATAGAACCATTATACACAGTATCTAGACATAATGCAATAATTTCTCTGCGATAAAAGAAAAATACCGCTCCAGAAGCCTCGTCTCCGGCTGGCACTGGTACAGCATGCGGGCCCCCACCACATCCTCAATTTCATTGAAAATAAAGCTACCGTCTTCCCGGAGAATAAAATCGATCCCAACCATGCCAAACGCAAAAATACGGCAGATCTGGCTTACATAGTCTCTCTCATTTTGCCCCAGGGGATAACTTTTTACCTTTCCCCCCAGGGAATAGTTGGAGCGGAAACCATCCGGGGAAGTGCGCTCCACAGCCCCTATGACCTCATTACCCACGACGTATACTCTCACATCTTTTCCCGGTCCTCTTATAAAGGGCTGGATCACTACATCGGAGACGCCAGTCCCGTCCTGGATCTTCTGCCACGGTTCATCGGTCCGAAACACCTGTCTGCCCCCATGTCCGTCCACAGCCTTGACGACCCGGCCGGGATAGCGGGCAAGAAGCCCCGGGGTCAGCTGTTCCCGGGAAAATGTCATGGTGTCGATGACGGGCACTGTCGTGTGCTCCCGGACATACCGGGCCGTCTTTCCCTTGTGGTTACAGATTTCCGAGACCGAATAGGGATTAAAGACGGGCACTCCCTTTCTCTCCAGCGCGAGGGACAGCGGGGGACAGATCGTCCTTACAATCGCAAAATCTGGCAGTGCCTCCCCGGCTTCCGTAATCCGATCCCTTTTTCTTATTTTTAATTCAAAAGAAAAACCAAAGCGTTTTCCCAGTTGGAAATGCCGTTCGATATAATCACGGTTTCCGGCAGCCCCTTCCTCATCGTAAATCAGCCAGGCACGGTACATAATAATCCCCATTCCTTTTCACGTTGCATTTTTTATGTGGGCAAAAATCGCATCTGCGGTGTTCACCCCGGTGCAGTCCATAAGATTTTTAAAATGGGCATTGGAATTTACCTCGCACACAATGGGGCCGTCCCGGCCAAACAGCAGGTCAACACCGGCAAAATCTGCGCCCACAGCCTGTGCCGCCCGCACCGACAGCGCGCACTCTTCTTCTGATGGCTCATATGCCCTCATATGTCCACCGGAGGATATGTTGGCGCGGAAATCCTTGTCCGAATAGCGGTACATAGCGCCGATCACCCGGCCGCCCACTACCTGAAGCCGGATATCCTTTCCCCTGCTCTCAGCGATAAATTGCTGAAAAAGGATCTCTGTGGCAGAACAGCGCCGGACGATATCCACAAGCTGATTTCTGTCATGGGCCAGCCACACCTGCTCCCCAAAGGATCCGTATGCCTCTTTTACGACCATGGGAAACCCGAGAGTCTCCTCTGCGCGAATCAGAAAATCCCAATCAGTAAAACCGATGTTTGCGTATGTCATAGGGGCAAATATGGTCTCCGGCACAGGAAGTCCCGCCCTCTCCAGAGCTAGGTGGGTCTGCCTTTTATCGTCGCATATGCGGATCGCCTGGCTCTGGTTGCAGACACGGACCCCCGCACACTCCAGACGCTGTGCCAGCAGGATATCCTTGTCCCAGAACAGCACAAAATCCGGTATGCCCTCAAATGGTGTAATCAATTCTGAGTTCTTTTTTACATCAAGAGCAATTCCCTGCCTTTTTGCCGACTCACAGAAGAGCGCTGTCAGCTCGTCAAATTTTTTTCTGTGCAGAAAGCCGTTTACAACAAGCCATCCCCGCATACCGCTCACCCGTTTTCCTCCAGATAATTTTCAAACTGCTCCTTTGACATGAGAATCTGCCGCGCTTTCGTCCCCTCTTCCGGCCCGACAACCCCGGCA
>CANRMO010000131.1 GCA_947631755.1 uncultured Lachnospiraceae bacterium
AAATAGCTCTGATGGCAGACGAGAAATCGGAGATTTTCTCGTCGCCCCATCGCGTAAACGCTCCGGAATGGAGGTTAATATGCAGGCAGTGATCCTGGCGGCGGGAATGGGAAAAAGATTAAAGAACCTTACAGCGGATAACACGAAATGTATGGTGCGGGTCAATGGCATTACAATAATCGAAAGGATGTTAATGATTCTGGACAAAAAGGAGTTGTCAGAGATTATCATTGTCGTAGGTTATTGCGGGGATCGCTTGAAAAAATACATAGACACTTTGACTATAAGAACCCCCATTCGATTTATCGAAAATGCCCTGTATGATAAGACGAACAATATCTATTCATTAGCGCTGGCCGGAAAATATCTATGCCAGGAAGACACGATTTTACTTGAGTCAGACCTGCTATTTGAGGAATCTGTTATTGATGAACTTCTCTCGGATCCAAGGGACAGCCTGGTTCTTGTAGATAAATTTGAAAGCTGGATGGATGGCACATGTACTGTACTGGATAGTGATGATCGCATTGTTGATTTCATTCCGGGCAAGTATTTAGATTTTAAAAACAAGAACAATTACCACAAAACTGTTAATATCTATAAATTCAGCAGTCATTTTTCTCAAAACACCTATCTTCCCTTTTTGGAAGCGTATTCGAAAGCGATGGGAAATAATGAGTATTACGAATCTGTCATCAAACTGATTGTCATGCTCGACACAAAAGAAATACGGGCGAAACGGCTTGGTGGACAGCTCTGGTACGAAATAGATGATATCCAGGACCTTGACATCGCGGAGACACTTTTTGCTGACACACCAGAAAAAAGATATGACCTGCTGATGAAGCGGTATGGGGGATACTGGAGATATCCTCATTTGAAGGACTATTGCTATCTGGTTAATCCATATTTCCCACCGGAAAAATTAGTGGAAGAAATTCGGGCAAGTGCCTATACACTTTTGTCACAATACCCCTCCGGCATGGATGTGAACAGTCTTCTGGCCGCCAAAAATTTCGGTGTGCAACGCGACTATATCATGGTGGGCAATGGAGCCGCTGAGTTGATTAAGGAATTGCTGAATGAAGAAGATTTCGCAAAGGTTGGGATCATACGCCCTACTTTTGAAGAGTATCCGGGCAGACTCTGCCACACAGTTATCCTAGATACTGCAGCAGAGAGAAATCTCCAATATGGGGCAGAGGATGTGATAGCATTTTTTGATAAAAAGGATATTGACACTCTTATACTCATCAACCCAGACAACCCCTCTGGAAACATGATCAAACGAAGTGACTTGACAAAACTGCTCTCCTGGGCAAAGAAAAAAGGGATCGCTCTGATTCTGGATGAGAGCTTTTCGGATTTTGCAGATATAGAAGAGGGACAAGAAGATCTCTCTCTTATCCATGATGATATACTTGAATCCTATAAAAAACTATATGTGATAAAGAGTATATCGAAATCTTATGGTGTGCCCGGACTGCGCCTCGGTGTGCTCGCCAGCAGTGATACAGCCCGAATTGCCAGCTTGAAAAAAAGGACATCTATCTGGAACATTAATTCCTTTGGTGAATTCTTTATGCAGATATATGAAAAATACCAGGAAGAGTATTATGTATCTCTGTTAAAGCTGCGTGCAGCAAGAAAACAGATGACCATGAGATTAAAAGAAATTGAAAATCTCTGTGTGTATGAATCTCAGGCAAACTATATTATGTGCGAAATTATAAAAACGAGCATTACAAGCAAAGAACTTGCTGTCAGGCTTTTTGAAGAGAACTTTTTCATAAAAGATCTGACTCCAAAAATTGGCAACGGCAAACAGTATATTCGTCTGGCAATAAGAACTATGGAAGAGAATGAGGAACTAGTGAAAGTATTAAACAGAATGCTGACATAGCTGCCCTATCCCTTTCTCACGATCCGGTTGACCGCCATCCCCAGGCCAAGCATCCCCCAGTACACCGGTGCCACCGTCACTGTCGAGTCATTGGCAAGTCCCGTGACCATATAGGCAAAAAGTGAGATCATAACAGCAAAACCGATCCGCTCTGGAATCGTCTGAAGCGGCCGGTTCCAATACAGCTTAACGCTCTTCACAAAATACCAGAAAAACAGGAGCAGATAGCCGGCCAGGGAAACAAAGCCCGTCTGCACCCAGATCTGCAGAAACATATTGTGAGGTTTCGTCACAGGCACGCCATCATAGTTCATGTTCATTTTCCCAACATAATCATTGTTGGGAAATTCCTGTGTAAACGTATCCGGCCCGGATCCAAGGAACAGATGCTTCTTTAAAAGAGGAAATGTCCTGGACCAGATATACCCTCTCTTGCTGCCAAAATGCTGGCGGTTTTCAAACCCCCACGCAGGGATTTCCTCCAGGGCGTCCAATTTCCCCAGAGAATTATAAATCTGATAGGACTCTCCCACTTTTGCGACCGTCCACTTTTTATCAATCTCCGGATTGGATATCTGTACACAGTAATAGCGCTTATTTCCCACATCGACAGTGCCCGGACACAAACGAAATTTCTTAAATCTCTCATCTGTAAATGTATAATAGTTCTGCTCCGCATCTTTCACGATGGAAACTTCCGCCCCCTCAGCATCTCTCACCCGCAGTGGCTCAGATGTCTCACCCGTGACAGTGACATAAAACACCTGATCTTCCACTGTAGTCACTTCCAGGCCGGACTGCGCAGGGAGTATTTTCTTTGTGATATGGGTATCCTGTGTGGGGTGGAACAGCTTGTTCATCCCATACTGGATTTCTTTTGGAAACAACACTGCTGCCACTGCCGCAAATGCCCCCGCGCAGGCGGCTATGATCAGTATCTTTTTCCACCCCTGTTCCCTCAGAAAATGTAAAAAGCGATAGGCCGCCGCAAAAACAAGGCCCGCAATGATCCCCACACAGCCAGTCAGTGACTGGGATCCCAGCAGGGTCACGATCATCAGACAGGCGCCCATAATCGACAGAACGGTCCAGATCCGCGAAAGTTTTTTCCACTCTGTCATGGCAGTGACCACGAGGACCGGGAGGACCAGCGCGGCGTAAGAGCCCACATAATTGGGATTGTATAGCGTGGCATACACCCATCCCTCGGGAAAATTAAAACTGTATTTCATTTTATTTTCGCTCATCAGGCTCATAATCGCCTGTCCAAAACTGCCCCGGAACAGATCCATGCCCATATACTGAAATGTCCCGATCAGGCCCAGGATAAAACTTCCCCCTATGATACTGTAGACGACATAGCGGATGATCCTCTCCGAATCCAGCACCATATAAGCATAGACGGCCAGGACACCATAGGCGAGGATCACATTCAGCCCTTCCCACTGCTCATAACCTCCTGTCAGCGCGCACGCCCCATAAGGAGAGAGAAATGCCGACAAAGTGGCAAATACAAGATAGACGGACAGCCACGCAAGCTCCGGCACAAGCAGTTTCTTTTTAACCGGACTCCACCCCGCACTCAGCGTATAACAAATCATCATGGCCATCATAATAAATGCGAGCAGTATAAGTGCCTGTCCCTTCCAGTACAGAAAAATATCCACAAAATTGCTGCTATTTGAAAACCAGTTATTGTTGTTTAAATTTGATGTATACTGTTTCGCTGTAGAGATCAGCGGCACAAATCCCAGTGCCAGCATGATCGGAACAGCCCACGCCCATGTATTCTGCGTTTTTTCTCTCATGCTCATCCTCCATTCGCGGTGCCCTGTCATCTGGACATCCCGCCGTTTGGCTTATTATACGCCCTTTTCTCCCATTATAATAAACTTTATCACCTGTTACAACTATTATTTTATCCCTGCCGCCGCCCGGCCTGCATCATACCTCCCAGCATACCCCCGAACACACACAGAAGCATAGTTGGCACTATGGAGGGAAAGCCGCTGAATATCTGGCGGTTGCCGATCATGGAGACAATCCATAAGATCAAAAAATACGCCGCCCCGGCCAGCAGCCCCCAGAGATATTTCCTCTCCGTCCACGGGCGGCTGACCATGCACCCCGCCACAAAACAGGACACCACATAGGCAGACAGTATCCCTCCCCGGATGATCCCCTCCGCCACATCAAAGCGGTACATGAGGAAAGCCAGTACCAGAAGAACAACACCGGAAATTATATACGCCGCCACAATCCCTTTCACCCACTGCATAATTTTATTTTTCTTCAAAATTCCCTCCAGACCCGCGAAAATTACCCTTTCACGTAACAATTCTTATGTTTTCAAAATATGATTCTTTTCAAATGATTATTCCTGTGATATGATGGTATCGGGGATTTGCCCCCGCAAAACACGAGAAAGGACACGAAGTATGCAATATATAGATTTACATGTACACTCAAATTGCTCCGACGGCACCTGTACCCCGGAGGAACTCATTGACCTGGCCCTCGATGCAAATCTCGTCGCCATTGCTCTCACAGACCACGACACGGTGGACGGCGTGGAGCGGGCAGTCCATGCGGCAGAGGATACCCGGCTCAAGGTAATCCCCGGGGTGGAACTCTCCTGTGAGTACACAGTCTCCCCGGATAGAAAAAAAGAAATCCACATTCTGGGATATAATCTCGACTACAGACAGCCGGAATTAATAAAAACTCTGACAAAAATTGCGATAGAGCGGGATAACCGCAACAAAAAAATGTGTGAAAATCTCCATGCCGCGGGATTCCCCATCGACTATGAGTCCCTGGTAGAACGCTTTGGCGGCAACATACTCACGAGGGCGCACTTCGCCCGTTTCCTCCTGGAAAAAGAGGCCGTGCCGAGCATTGATTACGCTTTCAAAAAAATACTCGCCCAGGACGGCCCCTATTTTGTCATGCGAAAGTACCTGACCCCCCAGTCCGGCATCGAGCTCATACAGAGCGCGGGAGGCATACCTGTACTGGCACACCCCCTCCTCTATAAGCTGTCTGTGACGGAGCTGCGAAATCTCCTCACGGAGCTGAAAGGCTACGGCCTTAAGGGCATTGAGGCCATATATTCCCGCAACCGCGGAAACGACGAGGCCTTTGTGCGCAAGATAGCGGATGAATTTGGCCTGTTTATCACCGGGGGCACCGACTTCCACGGCTCCAACAAACCAGATATCGAGCTGGGCCGCGGCGAAGGAAATCTGTTCGTCCCGGTCATGCTCATGGAAAACTTAAAAAAGGAACCGTCTCTATGAATTTTTAAACTTCGCTCTTAGCCGCTCAGCGGCGGCGGTGATATCTCTCTGCCCCACGATGGCGGAGATTACTGCTGCCCCATCTACCCCCGTCTGCCTCAGCAGTCCAATATTGTCGAGCTTGATCCCGCCTATGGCCACGATAGGAATATCCACGGCCTGGCGGATCTCTCTCAGCTCATCCAGCGAGATGTGCCTCGTGCCCACCTTTGTAGATGTCCCAAAAACATCCCCCACTCCCAGATAATCCGCCCCGGATTTCATAGCATCCACAGCCAATTCTACCGTGTTTGCCGTGGCGCCGATGATCTTATCCGATCCCAGGAGATTTCTCGCCGCCTGTATCGGAAGATCTTTCTGGCCCAGATGAACCCCGTCCGCTCCCACCGCCATCGCAATATCCACCCGGTCATTGATAAGAAGCGGGATCTCATAGGCGTCCGTCACCTGTTTCACGCGCAGGGCAATTTTGTAAAACTCTCTCGATCCCGTCTCTTTCTCCCGCAGCTGCACAACAGAAACACCGCCCTTGATGGCAAGCTCTACCGACTCCTCGATGGCATCCACGGTCATAATGTCTCGGTCTGTGCACAGATACAGTGTATAATCTACCTCCGGTTTCATTTGTTCCATCCTCCCTTTTCTTTCAGTTCCCGGCTCAGCATCTGTTCAATCTCCTCGGCATACTCCGGTTTCTTCTCCCGTATCTTTCCGATCTCCTCCAGAAATTCCTCCATTACGCCTGTGTTGTAATCCAACTGGTCGCGCAGCTTCTGTCTGCGGACATTCAGGTCGTGGCGGACCTCCACCATTTCTTTTGGCTCCACCAGCGCCCTGGCCTGGGAAAACCATATCCCTTTATCCCTGACGCCCAGCCGGTGAAGTTCACCCATCAGAATCTCATTATTTTCATGGAGCTCAATCGTGCCCTCCCGCTGTCTGGCCCACTCCCTCTTTGCCTTGCAGTACTGGCCGTAGACAAACTCGAGCTCCGTGGCATTTCTCACCCGGTACTTGTGGCACATATAATCCAGAGTGCGCGTGTTGTTGACATATTTGATCTTCACCCGGTTCGTCAGCGAAATGGCCCGGTTGCACTTCTTCTCTGTGATCACCATATCAATGCGGTTTTTCCGCGCCTCATTCAGTATAATGACCGCGATGGCAAAGGCAAAGGCCGCCGTCAGGGCGAAGGGCATGGCGATATCCACCTTAAAACAGAATTTAAGGGCTAGCAGCATCGCGCCGAACGCCACAAGAATGATAGTCAGGGCTTTCCCGATGCTCTTTAGCATCCGCTGCCTGCGGATGATGTCCCGCTTATCCGCGAAAAGCAGATTTTTCTCGCCGCCCAGCTGGCGCAGATCGTTCTTGATCTTCATCTGGTAACTCTCATACTCTTTTAACTTGACAATGTCCTGCCCGGTCTTTCCCTCGTAATTCTCCATGGCACGCTTTTGGGCATCCGTCATTTTATACTGCTGCCTCTGTAAATTTTCCCGTTCCTGGATCAGATCCACGATCCGGTGTGCCGCCGCTAACAGCGTCTTTTTTTCCTCTGGCGGCGCCTGATCGATCAGCTGGATATCTTTCAGATACGACGTAACCTGCCCGTATTCTTTCTTGATCTCCCCGCACTGGCGTTTCGCCTCCTGGATCCCGTCATAAAGCCTCTGGACATAATCCAGGCGCGCGGCTGTGTCATTTAAGTTGATCTTCTCGCGCTCCACTTTGACTTTCTGGTTT
>CANRMO010000132.1 GCA_947631755.1 uncultured Lachnospiraceae bacterium
CACCTTATTGGCTACATTTCTTGCCAGATTTTCAATCGTCTCTTTTCTTCTCTGACGATAATTTTCTGTATCAATTTTAATTTTCACATATGAGCCTGCCCTCTTATTTGCAACAAGAGAGGTGAGATACTGGAGAGAATCCAATGTCTGTCCCCTTTTGCCGATCAACAGGCCCATCTCGTCCCCCTTTAATTCTACGCTGACAAAATTTTCGATTTCATCATAAACCATTTCAATTTCCACAGTAATCCCCATTGCGTCAAAAACTTCATTCAGAAAGTTCCGCACAATATCGGTCAAATTTTCTTTTTTTCTGACGCGTATCCTGGCCGGTTTATTGAACAGCCCAAGAATCGTGCTCTTTTCTCTCTCGATCACTTCATACTCTATCTGATCGCTCGTCGTCTCCAACTGGATCAGTGCATTTGTCAAAGCCTCATCCGCTGTCTTAGCAGTAAATTCTTTCCATTCTTCCATTTTCTCTCAATCCTCCTATTTATCCTTATCCCTCTTGCCGGACAACATATGAGCATATCCTGAAATACTTCCGGATTCAATATTTTTATTGATCCTTACGTTACTCTTTGTCTCGTTTTCATCCGTTGTCTGTTTATTCTGATAAGAAGAAGCAGTTTTTATAGACGATGTTCTCGCTTTCGCGTACTCCTGCATCTGGCGGTTTCTCTCTTCCAGCTTTGCATTTTTCTTAGCAGCTTTTTCTTTGTTTTTCTCAATCAGTTCATCCATGGACACTTTGTCCACCGAACGATTTACGAGAATACACTGGACGATCCGAAACAAACTGCCAGTCACCCAGTACAGGCCAATACCCATGTTCAGGCTCAGACAAAAAAATCCAGACATGACAGGCATAAAATAATTCATCGTCTTCATAGACTGTGCCATACTGTTTTCTTCTGCAGCCGTGTTATCCGCAGGGGGCTGGATCATCTTTGTATTGATAAACTGCAGGGCCATGGCCAGTATGGGAATGATAAAAGCGATCCAGCCATAGGGATGGTTTGCCTTATCCTTAAAAAACTGCATGGGACTCATATTCACATCCAGGCCAAGAAAATATCCAGCACTCGGATCTTTCAGAGCCGGGATATATTCCCCTATATTATACATGACACGGTACAGACACCACATGATAGGGAAAGTGATCAAAAGAGGAAGACATCCCCCAAAAGGGCTGATCCCATATTTTGCATAAAGAGCCTGCGTCTCCTCATTCATCTTCATCTGGGACGCCTGATCTTTTTTCCCTTTATACTTATTCTGTATCGCTTTCATCTCAGGGCTGATCTTATTCATCAGCCGTGAAGATTTCTGCTGCTTAGCATTCAAAGGATACATAAGTGTGTAGATCACAATTGTCAGTAAAATAATACAGAGACCTGTATTGTGTATCGATAAAACATGATACACTGCCCAGTCAATACCAAATAGGATTTTACCAAAAATCCAATATAACCAACTCAAAATAATTTCCTCCTGTTTTTACGGTACAGGATCATAACCTCCCTTGTGAAACGGGTGGCATCTCAAAATTCTCTTCACAGCTAAAAAACCACCTTTGCAGACCCCGTATTTACTGATCGCCTGGACGGCGTACTCAGAACAACATGGTGTATAAATACAGGTAGGTGTTCTTTTCAGTGGTGATATATATCTCTGATATATGTGCAATACTGTCAAAAAAATTTTTTTCAAACAATCCCTTCATTTCAATAAACCATGCAATTTCAGCAAATGAAGAACTGCACCGTCAACATCAACAAAACTTCTGTCTTTCACATTTACTCTGGCAACGATCACAATGCGGTTGCCTTCTGTCACAAGTGCGTCATTCTTTCGAACGGATTCTCTCAACAATCTGGTAATGCGATGACGCACTACACTGTTACCGACTTTCTTACTGACCGAAAATCCGTAACGATTGGGACCACTCTCCCCTTTTACTGCATACATCACCAGATACTTATTCGCTTTTGACCTGCCTTGTCTGTATACTTTCTGAAATTCAGAATTTTTTCCTAACTTTTCAAATACACGTCTTTCCATAAACTTTTCCTGTCAGAAATCTCTCTGCCGAAAAAAGGAAGAAAAGGCCACAAACTGCGACCTTAAGCAGATAACTTCTTTCTTCCCTTTGCCCTTCTTCTGGCAAGTACCTTTCTTCCGTTCGAAGTGCTCATTCTCTTGCGGAATCCGTGCACTTTGGATCTGTGCCTCTTCTTCGGCTGATATGTCATTTTCATATTGTATACACCTCCTTACTCTCAATAATTGCAAAAATCCGTATCAAGGCTAATTATATTATCAAAATAGCCAATAGTCAAGAATTTCTTGCAATAGTTTGAAAATATTCCTGCAATAATTATGATTTATCAACATTTGATTTGATTTTACTCACAGTTTATAGTACAATAAATAATGAATGATTTTACCCTTATTTTAATTTTAATTAGGACAGGCAGGAATTTTGTATGGAAACTTTAGTAAAGGAAAAATGGAGCGAAATAATTGCATATCTGAGGGATGAATACTTGATCAACGGCGTATTATTCCGGACATGGATTGAACCCCTTGAAGTAGTTTCTTTTTATAACGGTATTCTCATCATTTCTATAGATGAAAAAAAACAGGGTGACATTTTAAATCTGATTGAAAAAAAATATAAGATTCCACTTCAGGTCGCAATTGAAGTGAAGACCGGAAGCCAGGTAGATATTCAGTTCCGGTATAAGAGCGAATTGCAGGCCGACAGAGTTTCTTCCTATAATAATGGAGATAATCTGGAATATAAATATCCATTTCTCAGCAATGGCCACTCCTTTGATAATTTTGTGGTCAGCGGAAGCAACAACATCGCCTACGCAGCCTCTGTCGCCGTTGCGGAAAATCCGAACGGACAAGTTTACAACCCGCTGTTTCTCTATAGTGGGCCGGGACTCGGCAAAACTCACCTGATGCACTCCATCGCCCGCTACATTTTACAGAACAACCCGGATTACCATGTGACTTATACGACGAGCGAGGAATTTACAAATGACGTTGTCGATGCCATCCGAACGAACAAACAAAAAGGGGACACGATAGCAACATCCAAGCTGAGAAAAAAATACCGCAACATAGACGTGTTACTGCTTGATGATATCCAGTTTATTGTCGGAAAGGACAGCACACAGATTGAGTTTTTCAATACTTTTGAATCTCTGTACCAATCCGGCAAACAGCTTGTGATCTCGAGCGACCGGCCTCCAAACCAGATGGAGGAACTGGACATGAGATACCGCTCCCGCTTTAACTCGGGAATGACCATCGATATTCAGCCGCCGGATTTTGAGACAAGTATGGCGATCCTGAAAAATAAACAGGAACTGTCAGATAAAAAACTGGACGATAAGATTTTAGATTTTATCGCCACAAACATAAAGTCAAACATACGTGATTTAGAGGGAGCCTACAATAAGATTCTCCTCTGCTCCCGTTTCACAAAGCCAAATGAGAAAATCACACTGGAGATGGCAGAAGAGGCGTTAAAAGATCTGATCTCACCGGACGATGAGAAGATCATTACAGCAGATTATATCATTGACGTTGTAGCGGAACACTTTAACCTGGATAAAGATGCCCTCCTGTCACCGAAAAAGACAAAGGACATCGCTGTGCCGAGACAGATCTGTATGTATTTGTGCAATGAACTGACAAATCTTACACAGACTGAAATCGCCACAAAGCTGAAAAGAAACAATCATTCCACAGTTATACACGGTGTCAACAGAATAAAAGAGTCACTTAATGTTGATAAAGAAATTTCCAACACAATTTCTGTGTTGAGAAAAAAACTGGAGACCTGACCTCTTGTTAATATTTTGTAGATATACAGTTGAATTGTATGTTGATATATTTAGATTGAACTTTTTACTGAAAAGATCATCCACAGGAATGGACAGGTTTTCCATCACGGTATTTTTAACGCTTTAAGGCGAAACTAAAGGGCTTGCGGACTTAAACACATTTCGACAGCCCCTAATACTACTGATACTAATTAAACCTTATATTTTACTATATATAGAAAATCCTCAACATTTATCTTTGAAAGGAGTTACCGACACTATGAAATTTACCTGTACGAAAAACAACTTTAACAATGGGATCAATATTTCATTGAAAGCTGTACCGGGAAAAACTACAATGCCAATTCTTGAGTGCGTTGTAATTGAGGCAAAAGGTGAGAGAATAAAGTTTACTACCAACGATATGCAGCTTGGGATAGAGACAAAGATCCCGGCGGAAATCCAGGAGGAGGGAATCATTCTTGTCAATGCGAAGATGATTGCTGAGATCGTGAGGAGGCTCCCAGATGAGGATGTAAACTTTGAAGTAGATGAAAATAATAATATTTTGCTGTTTTGTGGTAAATCGAAATTTAACATTCCGGGGATTAATCACGAGGAGTTCCCTATGCTGCCACAGATTACGATAGAGAAAAAGATATCGATTTCCCAGTTTACGCTGAAAGAGATGATACGGCAGACGATCTTTTCTATCTCGGACAATGAGAGCAATAAGATTCTGACCGGTGAGCTCTTTGAGATCGAGGGAGATGAATTTAAGATTGCTTCTTTGGATCTTGTCCGCGTGTCAATCCGCAAGATCCGCCTCAAAGAGAACTATGACCATATAAAGGTGGTCATTCCCGGAAAGACACTCGGTGAGCTTTCGAAGATCCTGAACGGGGGGATGGACGATGAGGTTGTGATATCATTCTCAAAAAACCACGTGCTGTTTGAGTTTGACAACACGATCGTTATATCCCGTCTGATCGAGGGAAATTTTTATAACATTGACCAGATGTTAAAAAACAATTATGAGACAAAGGTAAAGATCAATAAACAGGATCTGTTCGGATGTATCGACAGAGCCATTCTCCTTCTCCGCGAGGCAGAGAAGAAACCAGTAATATTGAATATCCGCGACAGTGAGATCCAGATGGAGATGAATACGAAAATAGGCTCTATGGATGAAGAGGTGAGTGCGCACAAAGAAGGAAAAGATTTAAGGATTGCATTTAATCCCAAATATATCATTGATGTATTGAAAGTCATTGATGATGAAGATGTTTACATGTATCTGTTCAATTCCAATGCCCCATGTTTTATAAAAAATGATGAGGAGACATACATATACCTGATTCTTCCGGTGAATATGAACTGAGAGTCAGGGATGGAGTGGAAATGAGGTAAATCATGCAGGAAATAGTGATAAGAGATGAGCATATCAGACTGGGACAGGCACTCAAACTGGCCGGACTGGCTGGTTCCGGCGTGGAGGCGAAGATGCTGATCCAGGATGGTCTTGTGACTGTAAATGGGGAAATTGATACCCGCCGCGGGAGAAAACTCTACCCGGGCGATGTATTTGAACTGGAACAAAATCAGGTAAAGGTTACTGCACTATGACCATTCAATCCATTGAGCTGAGCAATTTCCGGAATTATGAGAGAGAAGAGTTCCATTTTCATGAGGGGACAAATGTTCTCTATGGAAATAATGCCCAGGGAAAGACAAACGTGCTGGAGGCCATTTATGTCGGGGGCACGACAAGATCCCACAAGGGGAGCCGGGATCAGGAGATGATACGGAGCGGGCAGAAGGAGGCCCACATCCGGTATTTTCTGGAGAAGAGGAACCGGGTCTCGAAAGTTGAAGTCCACATGAAGAAAAAGGGTTCAAAGGGAATTGCGATTGACGGCCTGCCAATCCGCAGCAGCAGAGAATTGCTTGGATTGGCAAATATCGTTTTTTTCTCCCCGGAAGATATGAGTATCATCAAAGATGGGCCGGAGGAGAGAAGAAGATTTATCGACATGGAGTTGTGCCAGTTAAATAAAGCTTATCTGTTTTATCTGACTCAGTACAAGAAAGTGCTGAAACAGCGCAATGCTCTCCTGAAACAGATACAGGAAAAGCCGGATCTGAAATCTACTCTGGATATATGGGACAGCCAGCTTGTGGAACATGGGAGGAAGATCATGGGATTGCGGGAAAGTTTTATAGGAGAGATCCGTGAGATCATGAAGAGGAAGCACGCGAGCCTCACCGGGGGAGCAGAACAGATTGATGTGATGTATCAGCCAAATTGCAGAAAACAGGATTTTGAGGAAAAACTTTTTATAGAGAGGGACAGAGATGTTTTTCTAGGGACAACTACTATAGGTCCCCACAGGGATGATATGATTTTTATGGCAGAGGAGAAAGACCTTCGCAAATATGGTTCTCAGGGGCAGAAGAGAACGGCGGCTCTCTCGCTGAAAATGGCGGAGATTGAGATTGTGGAGAGAACGATAGGAGAAAAGCCAGTGTTACTTTTGGATGACGTGTTGTCCGAGTTAGACCGGAACCGTCAGAATTACTTGTTGGAAAATATCAAGGGAATACAGACGATCATCACATGTACCGGTCTTGAAGAATTTGTGGAAAATGGAATCAATATAGACCGTACATTTGAGATAATAGAAGGAACTTCGAGGCAGAATGAAACGATTGAACTATAACTAATGGAGGTTTCCAGATGAGTAAAGAGAATGAAGTAGAATACGGTGCAGACCAGATTCAGATTCTGGAGGGACTGCAGGCAGTCCGCAAAAGACCAGGTATGTATATCGGGAGCACATCCGAGAGGGGACTCCATCATCTTGTCTATGAGATTGTGGATAACTCTATCGACGAGGCTCTGGCCGGATACTGTGATGAGATCCAGGTTTTTATCAACCAGGATAATTCCATCACCGTCATTGATAACGGCCGCGGCATTCCGGTCGGCATCAACCACAAGGCAGGTAAACCCGCTGTTGAGGTG
>CANRMO010000133.1 GCA_947631755.1 uncultured Lachnospiraceae bacterium
ACACATTCCCAGTCTCCGCATTCGTGCGGTGGTCTTTCACCATCGTGTACGGCTGCATGACATAGGAGCGGATCTGGCTGCCCCATCCGATTTCTTTTACCTCGCCCCGGATGTCGGACTCCTTTGCCAGATTCTCCTGTTCCTTCAAAAGAAGCAGCTTTGCCTTCAGCATCTGCATCGCCTTATCCTTATTCATGTGCTGGGATCTCTCATTCTGGCACTGCACTACGATCCCTGTAGGAAAATGTGTGATCCGGATCGCCGATGATGTCTTATTGATGTGCTGTCCGCCGGCGCCGCTGGAGCGGTATGTGTCAATGCGGATATCATCCTCATTGACCTCAATGTCGATATCCCGCTCAATATCCGGCATAACGTCACAGGACACGAAAGAGGTCTGCCGCTTGCCCGCCGCATTAAACGGCGATATGCGCACCAGACGGTGCACACCGTGCTCACTCTTCAGATAACCGTAAACATTTTCCCCGGAAATCTCCAGCGTCACGGATTTCAGGCCAGCCTCATCACCATCCAGAGAATCCAGGACTTTGACAGAAAAGCCTCTCTTATCCGCCCATCGCTCGTACATGCGGCAGAGCATGCTCGCCCAGTCACAGCTCTCCGTCCCCCCCGCTCCGGCATGAAGCGTCAGGATCGCATTTTCCCGGTCATGCTCGCCGGTCAGCATCGTTGTGATGCGCAGATCCTCAAATTCTCTCTGGAACTCTTCAAATTCCTCCTGAACCTCAGGGATCAGTGATTCGTCCTCATCCTCATTTCCCATCTCGATCAGCGTCAGAATATCATCGTAGGCCGTACTGAGTTTATCTGCCCGGGCTATCACGTCCTTTAACAGCTTAACTTCTCTCATATCAGCACTGGCCTTCTCTGCCTCCTCCCAGAAGTCGGGCGCTTCCATATTGCGCTCCAATTCCTCAACTCTCAGCTTCTTGTCTGTTAAGTTAAAGTGAATCCCTTACTTCCAGAAGTGGTTTCTCATAACTGCTCAGCTCGATCCGGATATTATCCAGTTCAACCACAAAATCACCACCTTAATATTATTATATATTGCGTGCGGCTGCTATGGCGGCCGCCGTCTCTCTGTATTTACAGAGGAAACTACTCTCTTTGCGCCCTCTGTCAGCGGCCGCAGCAGTGTTTATACTTTTTACCGCTGCCGCAAGGGCATGGGTCATTGCGCCCAACTTTCTCTGTCTTGCGGACAATCGGCCCGTTTGCCGAATCATCTTTATTTGTCCCGGTCACCTTTGCCACCTGCTCGCGCTCGACTTTCTGCTCAATGCGCACATGCATCAACATGCGGACAGTCTCCTCGCGGATGGACTCCGTCATTTCATTAAACATATCATATCCCTGGAGACGGTATTCCACAACCGGATCCCTCTGGCCGAAAGCCTGGAGCCCGATGCCCTGGCGCAGCTGATCCATATCATCGATGTGGTCCATCCAGCGGGTATCCGTGGCTTTCAGAAGGATCACGCGCTCTACCTCACGGATCTGTTCCTGATCCGGGAACTCGGCCTCCTTGCTTTCATAAATGCGCATGGCCTCTTCCTGTAGATCTTCAATCAGGCGCGCTTTTGTTATCCCCTCAAACTTCTCCCGGTCAAAGACAAGTGGTTTCACCGGAATCATCGGTATCAGAATCTCATTCAATTCCTCCAGATTCCAATCCTCCGGAATCTGGTCGTCCCCGATCACCGTATTGACGTATTTATCCACTAACTGATGGATCATGGCAACAATGTCATCTCTCATGTTGTCGCCATCCAGCACCTTGCGGCGCTCTGCATAAATGATCTCCCGCTGTTCATTGTTGATCTGGTCATACTCCAGCAAGTTCTTTCTTATGCCGTAGTTGTTGCCCTCGATCTTCTTCTGTGCCCGCTCGATCGCCTTGCTCAGCATCTTGTGCTGGATCTGCTCACCCTCCGGCATCCCCAGGGAATTGAACATCTGCATCAGATTCTGGGAGCCGAACAGGCGCATGAGGTCATCTTCCAGGGAAATATAAAATTTCGACTCACCCGGGTCTCCCTGACGTCCGGCACGGCCGCGCAGCTGGTTATCGATGCGCCTCGACTCATGGCGCTCTGTTCCGATGATCTTCAGTCCGCCCAGATCAGTGACACCCTCGCCGAGCTTGATGTCCGTACCACGCCCGGCCATATTGGTGGCAATTGTAACCGCCCCCCTGACACCGGCGTCCGCGATGATCTCCGCCTCCATCTCATGGAACTTCGCGTTGAGGACTTTGTGTGGGATTCCCTTCTTTTTCAAGAGCTGGGACAATTCCTCCGAGGCTTCGATCGTAATCGTGCCAACCAAGACCGGCTGCCCCTTTTCATGGCTCGCCACAATGTCCTCCACGATGGCGTTTAACTTCTCCCGTTTCGTTTTATATACGGAATCCTCATAGTCCACACGCTGCACCGGGAGGTTCGTGGGAACTTCCACAACGTCCATGCTGTAAATCTCACGGAACTCTTTTTCCTCTGTGAGAGCAGTACCCGTCATGCCGCATTTTTTCGTATACTTATTAAAGAAATTCTGGAACGTAATCGTTGCCAGCGTCTTACTCTCTCTCTTTACCTTTACGTGTTCTTTCGCCTCGATCGCCTGGTGAAGACCGTCAGAATAGCGCCTTCCCGGCATGATACGGCCGGTAAACTCATCCACAATGAGTACCTGGTCATCTTTTACTACATAATCTTTGTCCAGGTGCATCAGCGCGTGGGCGCGCAGAGACAGATTCACACAATGCTGGATCTCCAGATTCTCCGGATCCGCCAGATTCTCGATATGGAAGAACCGCTCCGTCTTTTTGACACCCTGCGCCGTGAGGTTGACTGTCTTCTCTTTCTCATTGGCCACATAGTCGCCGGTCTCCTCACTGTCCTCCTGCATCAAGATATCCATCTTTGACAGTTCCTTTTCCGTGCCCCTTTTCAGCTGGCGCACCAGATTGTCGCACGCCTCATAAATCTTGGTAGACTTGCCGCTGGAACCGGAAATGATGAGAGGCGTCCTGGCCTCATCAATGAGAACTGAGTCCACCTCATCGACAATGGCATAGTGCAGCTCTCTCTGGACGAGCTGCTCTTTGTAGATCACCATGTTATCCCTCAGATAATCGAATCCGAGCTCATTGTTTGTGGCGTATGTGATATCACAGTTGTACGCCTCCCGTCTGGCATCATTATCCATGCTGTTCAATATAACGCCAACAGTCAGGCCCAGAAACTCATGGATCTGGCCCATCCACTCGGCATCGCGCTTCGCCAGATAATCATTGACCGTCACGATATGCACGCCCTTGCCTTCCAGAGCATTCAGATAGGCGGGCAGTGTGGACACCAGTGTCTTTCCCTCACCAGTACGCATCTCTGTGATGCGCCCCTGGTGCAAGATCACCCCGCCGATCAGCTGGACCCGGAAATGCCGGAGGCCGATCGTTCTCTTCGACGCCTCCCTCACCACGGCATATGCCTCCGGGAGTATGTCGTCCAGCGTCTCCCCCTCGGATAGACGTTTTTTAAACTCAACTGTCTTCGCCTTTAACTCCTCATCCGAGTATTTCTCCATCTCTGGCTCCATGGCCTCAATTTTATCAACGATAGGAAGCACTCTCTTTACTTCACGTTCACTGTGAGTTCCAATTACCTTATTCAATAATCCCATATTTCACTCTCCATTTTCTCCATTGCACTGTGGGCGATATTGCCTTATGCTATTTTAACATTAGTTGGTGGGGGTTTCAACTAATATTTAAAAAAAGGCATCTTCACGAAAAGAAGATGCCAGAAATCTCACTTTTTATGCCGGGAAATCAATACTCCGGCTCAATCAGACCATATGTGTTACCCTTGCGCTTGTACACAACATTCACCTCATCCGTGTCCGCGTTGCGGAACACAAAGAAACTGTGCCCGAGCAATTCCATCTGGACGCACGCCTCCTCCGCATCCATCGGCTTCATGGCAAATTTCTTGGAACGGATGATCTGAATTTCCTCCTCCTCGATTGAATCCTCATTGATAAACGCTTTACTCAATTGAGACGCATTCTGCTCCTTGTCGATCAGCTTGTTTTTGTATTTGCGAAGCTGCCTCTCAATCACTTCCTCCACAAGATCAATGGAAACATACATATCTGTGCTTGTCTCCTCTGCACGGATAATGCTTCCTTTCATCGGTATCGTAACCTCTATCTTCTGACGATTTCTCTCCGTACTCAAGGTCACATGAACTTCTGTCGAGTCATTAAAATATCTCTCCAGCTTACCGATCTTTTCCTCCACTGCTGAACGTAAACCCTCCGTTATGTCGATATTTCTTCCGCTAATTACCAAATTCATAATGCTCAGCTCCTTTGCCCATAAGTTTCAAATAAAATCCGAAGATTTTGCTTGTAGGTTCATTATACAACAAAACAGCCTCCCGGGCAACAGGAATTTTGCATTGCACCCATTCACCCCGTAAATTGTCTGACAATTCAAATAATTGCATTTCACATGCCTTTTATGCTACAAAAGTCTACTATTTCTGTCAATAATGTCGATAACTTTGTGTATAACCATCAAATATCGCATTTCCGTTTCCTCAAATGTTGATAATTTCACGCATCGGATCGGTCTACTCCTGTCGGCGTACAATCGTTCGAACTCTAAATTGTATGACAATAACAAAAACGAACCTAATCAGCGTGAACCAATCAGATCCGTTTTTATTCAATACTATGTTAATTCAACACGCGGCGCGCGCTATGTGGTTTGCGGTAATAAATACTGCTTGTCGTAATGCCCGTTCTCGGATTGCTGGCGTGGACTACTCTTCCGCCTCCGATACACAGCGCCACATGATTTACAGAGCCGCCGCTGGCGTAGAAGATCAGATCGCCCGGCCTCGCTTCGGATACACTGATCTTCCGGCCCACCCCGGACTGCTCACGGGAGGTGCGGGGCAGACTGATTCCAAATTTCTTAAACACAGACATCGTAAAGCCGGAGCAGTCGGTGCCATGTGTCAGGCTTGTCCCGCCATACACATAAGAGTTGCCGACAAACTGGAGCGCGTAGGATGCGATCGCCGAACCATCTCCACTGCCCAGGGCACTTCCGCCGCCTCCTTCACTGGATTCTGAACTGCCGGCCGCTCCGCCGCCGCCATCGCTGGATTCCGAGCTGTCCGAACTGCTGCTGGAGCCCCCTCCGCCGGATTCCGACGAACTGCTCTTTTTGCTGCTCACGGAACTGCTGCTCTTGCCACCAGAGCTGCTCTTACTTCCGGAACTCTTCTTGTCGCTTGAACTTCCCGAACTGCTGCCGGAATTACTTGAGCTGCCGGAGTTGCCAGAACTGCTGGAACTTCCCGAGCTGCTGACTTTCTTCTGCTCTTCTTTTGCCGCCGCCTCTGCAGCCGCCTCTTCCCGCTCTTCCTCAATAGAAACAGCCTTTTTAAACTGAACGGAAATCTTTACATAATCTTTCAGGACATAACCGCTGGCATCTCCGTCAACGCGGATCTTCACCCAGTCGCCCTCGTCTTTCAGAACTTCATAACTCTCATCTTCCGGGATCAGGGTTACAATTGTACATTCTGTATTTTTTTCTTCGCGCACGCGGAGTGTCTCCGTCGTGACAGTGGCCCATTTCGTGCCAAAATCATCAATCAGTTTTTCAGCGCTGTAACCGATGGCCAGATAATCTTTCATAATATATCCACTGACGGAACCAGATTTGATATATACCCAGTCGCCCTCCGTCTTAGAGATCGTGGCCGCACTTCCACGGTACAGTTTTCCGACAATTTCTGCATCCGTATTTGGTTTTTTACGGATATTTACATAATCAGCCGCAATCGAAATGCCAACATTAGCATACTCCGATTCCGGTTTCGGCGTGGCCGTAGCTGTCGCCTCTGTGGTGGGTTCCGGCGTCGCCCCCTCCACAGCAGTGCCGCTGACAACCGTGTTAGCAGCTCCCCCATTTCCCATATTATCGTCAAATGCTACGATCGCCTCCGGATCTGTCTGGTTTGCACCTGTTTTTACTGAACAATACTGATCTAACGTATATGACATTCCCGCCAGTTCAGTCTCGCTCCCCATCGTAGTGGATGTCGAGACGATATAATGTCCAAATACACCAAAGGAAAGAACAAGACTGGCTCCCATTATCGTTTTGAGCATTTTTTTCCGTTGCATGAATTCCCCTCCAATTGCCATCACTCGTATCTGTTTAAAATATCCCCTTACATACTGCATTTCTTTTCTGTCAGACTTTATCTGCACATCAAATCTGCCCGGCACAATGTCCCGCAGAAATACACGTAATTGTTACAAAATTATTAACGATATGTTTTAGTATAGCAAGGAAACTGTATTCTGTCAACAAAAAATATTCTACAGCAATTGAATAATTTTGTGCTTTTCTTCTGGCAGCTCATGTGTTATACTATATGTAGTAGCAAAGTCGGATCGTCCAACAACAAGGAGGGATTTCATGGAAATCAGTGACGGCCTGGCGATTGCCGAATATTCTACGTCAAATGCCCAGCTCGGAATCATGGAATCCGTCGGCACGGCAGTGCTGGCGAAAACACTGGACAGCATGGAGATGCAGGGCGCACAGCTTACCAGAATGATGGAGCAGTCAGTGATGCCAGATCTGGGACAGAATATTGACATTCGCGTGTAGAGAGCACAGCCGAAAGGCTGCGCTCTCTGTTTTTGCGCAAAGACAAAGTGAGGATATGTCTGTGCTTGCACAAAACGATCCGAGCGCCAA
>CANRMO010000134.1 GCA_947631755.1 uncultured Lachnospiraceae bacterium
ATCTTCCATCAGATCCGGTCTTACTTCGAGACAGGACAGCCAGAGGCCAGGCCAGAATTTAAAACAGTGTGCGGGATGATCCTCCGACATGCGGGGATGATGGTTGACTGGAAAGGGGAGGAGAGAGGGATCCGGGAAATGCGCGCCCATGTAGCGTGGTACACAGCGGGTTTCCCCCACTCTTCGGAGCTGCGCAGGCAGGTGAATCAGATTGCAACGTATGAGGAATTAAAACAATTGCTGGAAGATTTTACAGAGAGCACATAGAGGGGGGCACGACATGAAGAGAGAACGGAAGAGTCTGATCAGGTGGTTTCTCGGGGAAGATATGGAGATTCAGCAGCAACTGCTGAATCTGATTCTGCTAGCTGCTATTTTAGTGGGGATTTTCTCTCTGCTGCTGAGCCAGATCTTTGGGCTGCCCTTTCAGGGGAATCTTGTAGTGGTCCTGACAATGGGTGTTGCAGCATTTTCTCTCTGGCTGTCTGTGGCAAAGGGAAAGGTGAAAGTGGCCGCCCTTGTTGTCACTGGTACTGCAAACATTATATTGTTCCCGCTCATGTATTTTTTCAATGGGGGTATGCACAGCGGAATGCCACTGTGGCTTGTGCTCGGCCTGATCTTTTCCTGGCTGATTCTGCAGGGGTATATGTGCGCTATTATGTGGGTCGTGAATGTCCTTGTCATGTCCGCTTGTATTCTGGTGGAATTGTATTTCCCGGAAATGGTTGTTACACTCGACAGCAGAATGGATGAGGTCATTGATATCATACAGAGCCTTGTCAGTGTGAGCTGTGTGATTGGGATTATTTTTAAATTCCAGGCTTACACGTACAAGAGGCAGAGAGAGCACATGTCCAAGCAGGATGAGAAACTGCTCCAGACGTTGGACGAGCTCAATAAGGCGAGCCGCGCAAAGAGCGAT
Source organism: uncultured Lachnospiraceae bacterium (assembly GCA_947631755.1). GTDB lineage: Bacteria > Bacillota > Clostridia > Lachnospirales > Lachnospiraceae > Eubacterium_F. Next base: position 926 of record CANRMO010000134.1, read on the forward strand.
TTTCTCGCTAATATGTCCCACGAGATCCGGACGCCTATCAATGCGGTGCTCGGCATGGATGAGATGATTCTCCGGGAGAATAAACAGAGTAACATTGATGAGTATGCGAGGAATATCCAGAGTGCCGGACAGACATTATTGTCATTGATCAATGATATCCTTGATTTTTCGAAAATAGAGTCGGGGAAAATGGAGATCATTCTCGACAATTATGATTTGTTTGTTTTGCTGAAAGACAGTTATAATATGATCTGTATGAGAGCACGGGATAAGAATCTGAAATTAGAAGTTATGAATGATGAGAACATCCCGTTTCGTCTGTATGGCGACGAGGTGCGCGTGCGCCAGATCATGCTCAATCTTCTGACCAATGCGGTGAAGTACACCAAGGAAGGGACGATCACGTTAAAAGTTGACTGGGAGCGGCGGAGCAAAGAGGAGATGATTCTGAAGATCGCTGTCAAAGATACTGGGATTGGCATCACAGAGGAGGACCGGGTGAAGCTGTTTGAGTCATTTGAGAGACTCGAGGAGCAGAAGAACCGGCATATTGAGGGAAATGGCCTGGGCCTTACCATTACAAAGCAGTTGCTTGACCTCATGGGGGGGACGATGACGGTGGAGAGTGAGTACGGTGTGGGCTCTGTCTTTACAGTGGAGATTCCCCAGAAAGTTTTGTCGGAAGTGCCGATGGGCAATTTTTACGAGAGATATGAAAAAGATGCCGCCAAAGTGAAAACAGAGGAGAAGAGGGACACATTGGAGGCACCGGATGCCCGCATCCTTGTGGTAGATGATATGCCGATGAATCTGGACGTGGTCGAGGCGCTGCTGAAGAGAACGAAAATCCGTGTGGATCGGGCGGACAGCGGAAAAGCGGCCCTTCGAAAAGTTTCTGGCAAAAAGTACCATGTGATTTTGCTGGATCACATGATGCCGGAGATGGACGGTATTGAAACGCTGCACGCCATGAAAGAATTGGAGGATTCTCCAAATAAGGACACACCTGTGATCGCCATGACAGCAAATGCTGTTGTGGGGGCAAAAGAAGAATACCTGAAAGAAGGATTTCTTGATTATCTCTCCAAACCGGTCAAGGGTGAGGAACTGGAAGCGATGATCTGGAAATACATGCCAAAGGATCTGATACACAGGAGTTCTTCCGGCTATGTGAAGAATGAAAAAAAGGAGGGGCTCTCACAGGACAAGCTTTTGCAGGAATTGTCTTTTCTTGATACCGAGACCGGGATCATGTACAGTGGCGGCAGTGTGGATTTTTATATTGAGATTTTAAAATCGTATATCAGCAACAGCCATCTGGCGGAAGATCTGAGAGTGACTTATGAGGATGGGAATTGGAAAGAGTACAGGATCCACGTCCATGCACTGAAAAGCATTTCCCTCTCTATCGGAGCGGTAGAGTTGTCAGAAAAGGCAAAAGAACTGGAATTGGCGGCTGCCAATGAAAATGTGTCATATATTGAAAATAATCATGTGGAGACAATGCAGGAATACCGCTCCATCCTTGAGCATATTTCAGAATTGATAGACATTGAGAGAACGGGAGGCGAGCTCGGAAATATAGTAATGGAGCAGGGGCACATCCTTGTTGTGGCAAAAGACGCGGTCAGCCGGGATATTATCCGGGGGATATTGGAATCCCATTTCCGGGTGACAACGGCGCCGGAAATTCATGCTGCTCTGGATGCGGTGAGAGATGATGTTCCGGATCTGCTGCTTCTGGAGTTCTACATGCCGGGAATGGATGGCACTGAGATGGTAAAAATGCTCGAAAAGGATGAGGTATTCCGGGATTGTTCCGTTATCTTTTTCGGCGATGCCTCCAAAGAGACTGAGACCCTGGCATTTAAAAATGGGGCCATGGATTATGTGGCAGAGCCGATTGAGCAGGAAATATTGATCCAGCGGGTGTCCCGGATCATGGATCTCAGTTATCTCCAGAAAAATCTGAAACAGGAAGCTATGCGCCAGGCGGGTAAGGCAAGAGAGAGAAGAAAGAAAGTGGAGAGATTATCCCTGCAGACGATGATGACGCTGGCGGCGACTATTGACGCAAAGGACAAATATACAAATGGCCACTCCCGCCGCGTGGCGGAATACGCCCGCATGATCGCAGAGCGGGCTGGAAAGCTGAAAAGTGTGCGGGAAAAAGTTTACTATATGGGACTTCTCCACGATATTGGCGTGATCGGGATACCGGATGAGATCATCAATTGCCCGGATCTTAATGATGAGACGAGAGGGATTATGCAGCGCCACGCAGAGATCGGAGCGGATATCTTAAAAAGTATTGTGGAGATGCCAGAATTGCAGATTGGGGCAAGATACCATCACGAGTGGTATGATGGCAGCGGGTATCCGGAGGGGCTGAAAGGCCAGGAGATACCGGAGTATGCGCGTATTATAGCCATGGCGGACGCCTATGACGCCATGACTTCCAATCGCATTTACCGTGATGTGCTGCTTACCCAGGATGAGGTGAAAAAGGAGATCCGCAAGGGGCGCGGGACGCAGTTTGACCCGGAATTTGCTGATATTATGCTGGATCTGATCGAAGAGGACAGAGAGTATAAGATGAGAGAGACTGTATAGAAGACATTTTCGAAAAAATAGACAGTTATATCTGAGGGGAGTGTAAACGCCCCGGAATGGAGAGCAGTATGACTTTCAAAAGGATTGCCCACCGGGGATTCAGCTCAGAGGCTCCGGAGAACACAAAGGTATCTTTTGCCCTGGCGGCAGAGGCAGACTTTTTTGGGGCGGAGTGCGATATATGGAAAACAAGAGATGGTGTATATGTGGTGAGCCACGACGGGCATCTGCGGAGAATGTGCGGGGAAGACCGCTGGATCCCAGAGATGACCTATAAAGAAGTTTCCGGTTTTCCGATAGTGGCCGGGAAAAAGAGAGACAATTATCCAGTACAGCATCTGATCCCGTTCACGGAATATCTCTCAGTTATGGCCCGCAGCCAGACGATTCATCCAGTGGTGGAGCTGAAGATGGATTATACTGCTGTAGAATTAAGGGAAATCGTTACTTTTGTCCAGAAATATGGACTCTTTGACCGAACTTATTTTATTAGTATGCACCTGCTGGCTCTCCTTCGGCTGAAATCTCTAGGCTTTCCTGAGGAGCGCCTGCAGTATGTCTATGGCGCAGTGGGGGGGAATAAGTGGACGCCTGTGACACCAGAACTTACTGGATGGCTGATTGATAACCGGCTCAGTCTGGACGCCCGCCACACTCTGGTATCGGCGGAGAGTGTGAAGACACTGCACGACGCCGGGCTCGCTGTCAATGTGTGGACTGTCAATGATTGCGGGGGGGCTGAAAGGCTGGTGAGGGAAGTGGGAGTGGATATGGTGACAACAGAGTATTATTTTGAAATTTAGCTGAAATGAGGGATGAGTATGAGCCTTTTAAAACAACTGAAATGGAATCTGATTTTGCTGGCAATTGGTTTCGTTGCCCTGGGGGTGGTGCTGATCATCTGGCCGGGAGCTACAATGAAGACGATTTGTTATATTCTTGCTGTTTTGCTGCTTCTTCTGGGCGTGGTATCCCTGATCAATTACCTGAGGAAAGATATCAGCGGCATCATTTACCGGTATGACCTGGTGGTGGGGCTCAGTGCGATCCTGGGTGGGATTCTGGTGATCATAAAAGTGGACAAGCTGACGGAGCTGATCCCGGCGGTGCTCGGTTTTCTTGTAACAATCAGCGGCATATTGAAGATGCAGAATTCGGTGGATATGATGCGCCTGGGGCATGGCACCTGGCACATCGCGTTTACTTTTGCCATTGTCAATATCGTGGCGGGGGTCTTGTTGCTGATCGACCCATTTCGGACAGCGGAGATTCTTATTATGTTTGTCGGAATTGCATTGGTCTACAGCGGTCTCACAGACTTGTATGTGACAATAGCAATATCCAGACGGTTGAGTAAGATGAAGACAGAGCTGGTAGTGTCGGAAGAGGAAGAGGAGTGACATGTAAAGATGGCAGATTATCATTCACTGTCGGAAGAATTGCAGGACCGGATCCGGGAAGATAGAAAAAATCACTGGGAAAACCCTTATGCCTGTTCCGATGAGAAAATCATCCGGCGGCGGCCAGATCACGATCTCCCCAATTTATGGCGGCCGGCTTTTGTGCGCGATACAGAAAAGATCATGCACATTCCCTATTATAACCGCTATTCGGATAAGACTCAGGTGTTTTCTTTTTATCAGAATGACGATATTTCCCGGCGGTCTCTTCACGTTCAGCTTGTTGCCCGGATCGCCCGGAATATAGGCCGTGTACTGGGTCTGAATGAGAGTTTGATTGAGGCGGTCTCCCTGGGCCATGATATCGGACACACTCCTTTTGGGCATGCGGGTGAGCGTATTCTCAGCAGTCTGTACTGCGAAAATACCGGGCGTTACTTTAATCACAACGTGCACAGTGTCCGGGTGTTAGATGGTATTATCCACCGCAATATCAGTCTTCAGACGCTGGATGGTGTTCTCTGCCATAATGGGGAGCTTGAGTTGAAAGAATACCGTCCCTGTGAGATGTCTACATTTGTAGAATTGGATGAAAAAGTTGAAAATTGCTATGTGGATGAGAGGATGATCGGACAGCTTATTCCCTGTACCCTGGAGGGCTGTGTCATGCGAATCTGTGATATAATTGCATATCTTGGCAAAGACAGACAGGATGCCACGAGGCTGGGACTTGTGCCACAGCAGTCATTTACAAAAGGGACAATTGGGGCGTCTAACGCGGAGATCATAAATAATTTCAGTGTGAATATTATTGAAAACAGTTACGGTAAACCGTATCTAAAGATGGATGAAGAGTATTATGTGGCACTCAGAAGAGCAAAGAATGAAAATTATGAAATGATTTATAAAAATGATAATCTGAACCGGCTCTATGAGGGGGAAATACGTCCGATGTTTGGAGAGCTGTACTGTGAGCTGCTGCGCCAGGCAAAGAGTGGCAGAAAGGATACGATTTTTTACAGACATCATCTCGCCCATGTAGAGGAAAATAATTTTTACATAGATGAAGGGGCCATTCCCTATGAGGAGCAGGAGCCCAATCAGTTAGTGGTGGACTATCTGGCCAGTATGACGGATGATTATTTTATCGCCCTATACCATAAATTATTTCCAAAAGGAAAACATGATGTGAGATTTGTGGGATATTTTGACTGATGTTTCCCGGCAGGTTAAAACAAACGGGGCGGTGGCATATTGGTGTTATTTTGCAAACAGAGGCGTTGACCGTGCCCTGTGTTTCGTGGTAGAATGGGAGCAGATTGTGTTGCAGCAGAGAGCAGATGAAAAGGGGGAAATTAATTTGGAAAAGGAATTAGTTATCGTATTGGATTTTGGCGGCCAGTACAATCAGTTGATTGCGAGGAGAGTCAGAGAGTGTAATGTGTACTGTGAGGTTCATCCCAATACCCTTTCTCCTGAAAAAATTAAAGAGATGAACCCGAAAGGGATTATTTTTACCGGGGGTCCAAATAGCGCGTATCTCCCGGATTCCCCGACAATATCCGGGGAAGTGTTTGATCTCGGCATACCGATTCTTGGCATTTGCTATGGCTCTCAGTTAATGGCTCATCTGCTCGGTGGCAAAGTTAGCACAGCGCCTACCAGTGAGTATGGAAAAACGGAAGTGACAACAGACCAGAGTTCACTTTTGTTTGGCGATGTAAGCCATCAGACCATCTGTTGGATGAGTCATACTGATTATATCGAAGAGGCGCCAGAAGGATTTGTTGTCACTGCCACTACGCCGGTCTGCCCTGTGGCGGCCATG
>CANRMO010000135.1 GCA_947631755.1 uncultured Lachnospiraceae bacterium
ATATCTATGGTGACGGCAACTTGCAGATCGTGTTGAAGAATGATGATTATTTTCGGACGGTATGTGTGGAAGAGTAAAGTGAGGTAACTATATGTGCATGATTGTATCATTCATTTTAGGCATGGGAAAGCAGTCAATATAAGCATTGGACATTTATAGGGATAACTACTATCATAATAAAAAAGATAATTTTTTTTGTCCCATACTTGGCAGATGCAGGCTATCCAATCTGGTGGGGGAAAGAGCCGATGATTATCCGGACTTTTTTGGAATCCTATAATCTAAAAGGTACATTCTAAAGGAAAAGGAGGAGAAATATACGGACTGAAATTTTCAGATTTTGATATAGAACAAAAAACAGTAAAAATCAGCAGACAGATTGTCGCCAATCCGATTATTAAGGAGGGCAGAAAGATAGAAAACTATAATTTACAAGAGCGTGATCCTAAAACGCCCAACAGTTTTCGGGTATTGCGTATTCCTGATGTGGTCATCAGGGAGTTGGAAAACCGCAGGAGCATGGTCAATATGTATAAAGAGAAGATGGGAGAGGAATTTATTGATAATGACTATATAAGTTGCCAGAGCAATGGAAAAGTACATAGTCTATCCGCCATGAATAATGCTTTGCGGAAACTCTGCATACGCAACAGCCTTCCGGCAATTTCCGTACATGCGCTGCGCCATATGTTTGCAACTATTCTAGTGGAACAGGGCGTATCATTAGCAAAAATATCCGAGTTGCTAGGCCATAGTTCCGTGTACACCACGTTTGAATATTATTGTGATGTTATGGATGAAAAACAAAAAATTATAGCCTTTATGAATGACACATTTACGCCGTAAGGCGGGAAAGGAGAAGATGATGGAGTTTGACCTGAAAATGCAACAGTATGTTGACTGGAAAGTGTATAATGTGACCAAAATAAAAACGGGTATGGATATCGTGTGGTTTTGTCCTATATGGATGGGACAGAAATGGCACAGCAGAAGTCCGGGTTTGCAACAAAGAAGGCAGCCTGTGCAGATCGGGATAAAGTGATGGGAGAATTGTATGCGGGGACTTATGTGGTTTATTCAAATGTGCAGAAGCTATATAATGAAACAGCCGCCTGCTCCATTTCTAATGCAAGACTTGTAAGGACAGTCATGAATACTTCTATGCGGTATGCACTGAGTAAAAAGGTTATCTCCGTCAATCCCGCATTGGAGGTGGCACTGCCGAAGTACATGCCGAAAAAGAAATACCATACCCGCAGCATTGATGAAAAAAAGACTCTGAATGTGGAACAGATTATAACATTGATCGAGGCAAGCAAACATACGCCAATCCATATGCAGGTGCTTTTTGCCGTGCTTTTAGGGTTACGCCGTTGTGAAATCAATGGGGTAAAGTATTCCGACATTGATTATATTAACCGGACGTTGCGGGTACAGCGTCAGTTGGGAAAGAAGCCGAATACAACGGCAGAAGATTTTCTGGCAAAGACATTTACCAAGCAGGAAATTGGATTAAAGACGTCATCCAGTTACCGCACGATTCCGATACCGGATTATGTGTTTGAGGCAATCCTTGAAGAAAGAAAGACGTATGAGAAGAATCGCAGGCGCAGACCAGCAGCGTTTCAGGATTTGGATTATATCTGCTGCTCCAGTTATGGGCGGCCAAGAAGTAAAGACTTTCACTGGACGCATTATAAGAAACTGCTCCGGGAGAACGGACTGCCGGATATTCGTTGGCATGATCTGCGAAGTACATTTTGTACGGTATTGCTGAAGAATAATTTTAATCCAAAGGCGGTTTCAAAGCTTATGGGGCATGCGAAAGAAATCATTACGATAGATGTATATGGGGATACCGCAGAAATCATAGAGGATTGTCTGGAGGCATATATGACATAATGTATCGTAAGAAAATGAAAAAGTACAGAACAAATGTTCAATTTTGTTCTGTACTTTTTTTGATAGAGGTGTTATACTATAAAAGTGTGGTTGCAGAAAAAATTTGTGACTTTCTGTACATACCGTGATGCCTCGTATTATCTGGTGTTGCGGAGTTTTGAAAAACGAATTTTTGGCTTATAGCAGTCAAAGTAAGGAGTGGTTTTCATATGGCAGAGTTCAAACTTCACAGCGAATATCAGCCCACCGGCGACCAGCCGCAGGCGATCGAAGCCCTTGTAAATGGCTTCAAAGAAGGCAACCAATTCCAGACTTTACTAGGGGTCACGGGTTCCGGTAAGACCTTCACGATGGCAAATGTCATCCAGCAGCTTAACAAGCCCACTTTGGTAATCGCGCACAATAAAACCTTAGCGGCCCAACTGTACGGCGAGTTCAAGGAGTTCTTCCCTGAGAATGCAGTGGAGTATTTTGTGTCCTACTACGATTACTACCAGCCGGAGGCCTACGTTCCCAGCACAGACACGTATATTGAAAAGGATTCTGCTATCAACGATGAGATTGACAAGCTGCGGCATTCGGCCACAGCGGCGTTGACGGAGAGAAATGATGTTATCATTGTGTCCAGTGTATCATGCATATACGGATTGGGAAGTCCTATTGATTACCAGAATATGACGGTCTCCCTGCGTCCGGGGATGGAGAAAGACCGGGATGAGGTAATCCGAAAGCTCATTGACATACAGTATACGAGAAATGATATGGATTTTCACCGGGGAACATTCCGGGTGAGAGGAGATGTGGTAGAGATTTTTCCCGCCTCTGCCACAGACAAGGCGATCCGTGTCGAATTTTTTGGCGATGAGGTGGACCGGATACAGGAGATTGATGTGTTGACCGGGGAGGCACTGAACACGCTGGAGCACATGGTGGTGTTCCCGGCCTCTCACTATGTCGTTGCGCCGGAGAAAATGGAGCGGGCGATTCTCGGGATTGAGGCGGAGCTCAAAGAGCGGGTGTCATTTTTTAAGAGCGAGGACAAGCTTCTGGAGGCGCAGAGGATTTCGGAGAGGACGCACTTTGATATTGAGATGCTGAAAGAGACGGGGTTCTGTTCGGGCATAGAGAATTATTCTATGCACTTAAACGGGCTGCAGCCGATGGAGACTCCCATGACATTGATGGACTACTTCCCAGATGATTTTCTGATCATTGTGGATGAGTCGCACATCACTGTCCCGCAGATTGGCGGGATGTTCTCCGGTGACCAGTCAAGAAAGACAACTCTGGTGGAATATGGTTTCCGCCTGCCATCGGCTAAGAGCAACCGCCCGCTGAATTTCCAGGAATTTGAGGATCACATCAGCCAGATGTTGTTTGTGTCGGCCACCCCTTCTGTCTACGAGACTGAGCACGAGCTGTTGCGGACGGAGCAGATCATCCGCCCGACAGGTCTTTTGGACCCGGAGGTCATTGTGCGCCCGGTAAAGGGGCAGGTGGATGATCTGCTGGGTGAGATCCGCAAAGTGACGGAAAAGAAAGATAAGGTTCTCGTGACGACTCTCACGAAGCGCATGGCAGAAGATCTGACAAAATATCTCCAGGATGTGGGTGTGCGGGTGAGGTATTTACACTCCGATATCGACACACTTGAGCGCTCTGAGATTATCCGGGATATGCGCCTGGATGTTTTTGATGTGCTGGTCGGCATCAACCTTCTGAGAGAGGGGCTGGACATACCGGAGGTCAGCCTGGTGGCCATACTGGATGCTGATAAAGAGGGCTTTCTCCGCTCGGAGACGTCACTGATCCAGACTATTGGCCGCGCCGCCAGGAATGCGGAGGGGCGTGTGATCATGTATGCGGACAAGGAGACGGAGTCCATGCAGAAAGCCATCGGAGAGACGAACCGGCGGCGGAAAGTGCAGCAGGCATACAACGAGGAACACGGCATCACGCCCCAGACGATCAAAAAGGCAGTGAGAGATCTGATCCGTATCTCCTCAAAAGCGGGAACGGATATTTCAGAAGAAAAGAAAGATCCAGAGTCTATGAGCGCGGAGGAGTTGGAAAAAGAGATCCGGGGGATTATGAAAAAAATGAACAAGGCGGCGGCCGAGCTGAATTTCGAGATGGCGGCCGAACTGCGTGACCGCATGATTGAATACAAAAAACATCTTCAGGACATGTAATATAGCAGAAAGAAAACTGCAAAAAGGTAAATGGAGGGCATCATGGAAAAGAAACGTATGATCCGCATTCGCGGCGCAAGGGAAAATAATCTGCAGAATCTGAATCTGGATATTCCGCGAGATGAGTTTGTCGTGCTGACCGGACTCAGCGGCTCGGGGAAATCCTCGCTCGCTTTTGACACAATCTATGCGGAGGGGCAGCGGAGGTATATGGAGTCGCTGTCATCCTATGCCAGACAGTTTCTCGGGCAGATGGAAAAACCGGATGTGGAGAGCATTGAGGGACTGCCGCCGGCCATTTCCATCGACCAGAAATCAACGAACCGGAATCCCCGCTCTACCGTGGGGACCGTGACAGAGATCTACGATTATTACCGTCTGCTGTATGCCCGGGTGGGGATTCCCCACTGCCCAAAATGCGGAAGAGAGATAAAACGGCAGAGTGTAGACCAGATGGTGGATGAGGTCATGAAACTGCCGGAGCGCACGAAGATCCAGCTGCTTGCCCCGATTGTGCGCGGGCGCAAAGGGGAGCATGTGAAGGTGTTGGAGAAAGCAAAAAAGAGCGGTTATGTCCGTGTGATCGTGGACGGGAACCAGTATGAGCTGAGTGAGGAGATCAAGCTTGAAAAAAATAAAAAACACAATATTGAAATTGTAGTGGATCGGTTGATGATCAAAGACGGGATCCAGAGACGCATGACTGATTCCATTGAAAATGTGCTGAAACTGGCGGACGGCCTTATGGTTGTAGATATCATCGATGGCGAGAGGATCAATTTCAGCCAGAGTTTTTCCTGCCCCGACTGCGGGGTCAGTATCGATGAGATCGAGCCCAGGAGTTTTTCTTTTAATAATCCCTTTGGAGCCTGTCCGGAATGCCACGGTATCGGCTATCGGATGGAGTTCGATGAGGAACTGATTATCCCGGATCCCAGTCTCAGTATTGATGAGGGGGCGATCGCGGCTCCCGGCTGGCAGTCTGTTGTGAAAGAGGGGAGCTACAGCCGCTGTATCCTGGAGGCCATGGCGGAATATTACGGGTTTGCCCTGGACACGCCGTTTTGCGAATATCCCCAGGACGTACACGATCTGATCTGGCTCGGGACCGGAGGGACGCGGGTGGAGGTGCACTATACGGGACAGCACGGCCGGGGTGTGTACAATGTTGCTTTCGAGGGACTTCTCCACAATCTTGAAAAGAGATACCGGGAGACGGCATCGGATGCCTCGAAGGCAGAATATGAGACATTTATGCGCATAACGCCCTGTCATGAGTGCGGCGGGAGACGTCTGAAAAAGGAGTCCCTGGCAGTGACAGTGGGGGACAAAAATATATCCGAGATCTGTGATTTTTCCATTACAGACCTGAAACAGTTTATGGATGGGCTGGAACTGTCGGAGCGGCAGCGTCAGATCGGGCGGCTCGTGTTAAAGGAGATTAATTCCCGCCTGGGATTTCTGATCGATGTGGGATTGGATTATCTGAGCCTTGCCAGGGCAACGGCCTCTTTATCCGGCGGCGAGGCACAGCGCATCCGCCTGGCGACGCAGATCGGTTCCGGGCTGGTGGGAGTCGCCTATATTCTGGATGAGCCGAGTATCGGCCTGCACCAGAGGGACAACGACAAGCTGATCAATACGCTGAAAAAACTGAGGGATCTCGGAAATACGCTTATTGTAGTGGAGCACGACGAAGATACCATGCTGGCGGCGGACTATGTTGTGGACATCGGCCCGGGGGCCGGAAAAAATGGCGGCAGGGTAGTGGCAGAGGGGACAGCGGAAGAGATCATGAGAGTCGGGGACTCCTTAACGGGAGCCTACCTCAGCGGGAAACTGCGGATTCCGGTGCCCTCGGAACGGCGCAGGCCCACAGGTTATCTGACGATCAAAGGGGCGAGGGAAAATAATCTGAAAAGGATCAATGTAAAGATTCCTCTTGGTGTGCTGACCTGTGTGACGGGCGTGTCCGGTTCCGGGAAAAGCTCACTGGTCAATGAGATTTTGTCCAAGAGCCTTACGAGAACCCTTAACCGGGCCCGTTGCATCCCGGGGAAACACACCTCAATTGAGGGAGTGGAGCAGTTGGACAAGGTGATCAATATCGACCAGTCCCCGATCGGGCGGACTCCCCGCTCCAATCCGGCGACATATACAGGATTGTTTGACCTGATCCGGGGACTGTTTGCCGCGACGCCGGATGCCAAGGCAAAGGGTTACAACAAGGGACGTTTCAGCTTCAATATTAAAGGCGGGCGCTGTGAGGCGTGTACCGGTGACGGCATCTTAAAGATAGAGATGAATTTTCTGCCGGACATTTACGTCCCCTGCGAGGTCTGCGGGGGAAAGCGCTACAACCGGGAAACCCTGGAGGTGCGCTATAAGGGAAAGAATATTTTTGAGGTGCTGGATATGACGGTGGAGGAGGCACTGGGATTTTTCCAGCACATTCCGACGGTCCACCGCAAGATCCAGACACTGTATGATGTGGGGCTCTCCTATATCAAACTGGGACAGCCATCCACGACGCTGTCCGGCGGCGAGGCACAGCGCATCAAGCTGGCTGCGGAGCTGAGTAAGAGGAGCACAGGGAGGACAATCTATATTTTAGATGAACCCACTACAGGGCTTCATTTTG
>CANRMO010000136.1 GCA_947631755.1 uncultured Lachnospiraceae bacterium
GAGAGCGATGTCTTCTTTACTTTCTTCTTTGCCTTTGCCTCTGCCCCGGCAGACATTCCGAAAAGCAGGCCGACAGCGAATAACAACATTGCCGTTCTGAAAAATAGTTTCTTTTTATCCATTCTTCCAAGACTCCTTTGCAACTTGATGTTCTGATTAAAACACGAATCAATGGCAAAAAATAGTCATTCCCGCGCAATCTGCCACATTCTGCGTAAAATCCGAAACGAAAGACCTGTCGGCCGCAGAATAAGCTGTCAATACCGCCGGATCGGATCCGACCCGTCATCCACCGTGTTCTCTATTTTCTCAATGCGCACAAAATAGGAGACCCCCGGCTTCACTTCCACCTCTACCCGGTCGCCCGCCCGGTGTCCCAGAATCGCTTTCCCGAGAGGGGACTCTGTGCTGATCAGTCCTCTCAAGGCGTCTGAGCGGACTGATGTAACAATTTTATAAGTCTCCGTCACATCATCATCCTCAAAATAAACATCCACCGTATTATTCATGCCGACTTCATCTTCTCTCGAATCCTCCGACACAATCTCGGCAGTTTTGATCATACGCTCCAGATAACGGATGCGGCTCTCGTTCTGGTTCTTATCTTTCTTTGCCGCATGGTACTCAAAATTCTCACTGAGATCCCCGTGGGCCCTGGCCTCTTTTACCGCCTCAAGCGCCTCTTTCCTCACAACAAGTTTGCGGTATTCAATTTCTTCCTCTATCTTTTTAATATCTTTTTCTGTCAGCTGATTTCTCATATCCTGCACCAAATCTCTCTGTTCTCTATTTATATGTTACCCAGATCGCCGGACGGTTACCAATGCCCTTTTTTTCCACAGGAAAACCATAATATATGATCTCTCTCTGCCCGGAGACATAAGCAGTTGACGTCTGGTCCACGCCCGGTGTGCGGAGGCGGATATTTTTCGCATGCTCCGCCAGAAGTTCCATATATGGCTCAATCTCCTCTCCGCTGAAAATAAACACCCGGTCTGTTGTGTCCGCGCCGGCCCCTGTCCCATACACTGGATTTTTTTTGTTTTTCACCTGTATCTCTGCCAGGCAGGCCTCTTCCCGTGCCGTAAATGTCTTTTTGATAAATTTGCCGTTCAGATAATTTCTCAGCGAACTGTCCTCCCAGGTCGTCTTACCCGCAGTCCGGGAAAAGGTCTCTCTGCTCCATTTCCCATCCCCTGCTTTCTGTTTCTTTTTGTCGCAGAGAACTTTCTGCCTCATGAGCAGCGCTCTGCCCTCTCTCTTCTCCAACAGCATCCAACGGCAGCTGCCAAAGACAACCGTTTCCCCTTTTTCTGCCTTGTCAATCAATATTTTTTCCATCTGCAGTTCATCCGCGGCTGCCGCCTCATCACCCGAGTCTACCAGACGGCTGTACTGCCTGCGGGCACCATCCACATCGCCTTTTTTCTTCAAGTGTTCCGCAAAACGACAGGTTACCTGCTGCCCTTTTGCCACACTGTCCTTATAATCCCCCAGCTGCGTATAGGATTCAATGGCATAGCGGTAGAGCCCGATCTTTCCCTCAACAGCGGCGATCCAGTACCTGGACGGGCTCATTTTAAAACCAAAAATGACCGCGATGATTAAAATTACCAGCACTACGCCAACCCATGCCCCCCTGCTCTTCTTCTCTTTCTTATTCTGGGCCTGCTCCTGCTCTTTCACCGTCGTTGTCACTGTCCGCGAAATTTCCTCTTCCTGCAGCGGAAGCTCCGCCTTCAGCTCTTCTGCTCTCTTCCGGCACTCCTCACTCAGTGCCGCACACTGTTCAATACCCTCAAATGTCTCCTCTTCCGGCGTCTTTCCCAGCTCCTCGAAGTCTCTGGCAAGACTGGCATATACTTCATACTCATCTCTCTTTTTCAGAATACACCGGGTCGCCGTCTTTAAATTCATTAATTTTTCAAACTTTTCTGCCGGTGTGAGGATAATCTCTTCCTGTTTCTTTTTCTTTCTCCTGCCGCGCATTTTTGGCATAAATACTTCCTCCCCTTCCGAAAAGGGCTTTCCCTTCCATACTCAGTATGTCCGAAAAAGCCCCACATTGCATTTCATATAACGAATTTAACGATTACTTATTCTTCTTTGCATAGCTGACTGCTTTGGAATTATTCTTCCCCTTACCGGACAAAAGATACCACAAAGGAGCCGCCACACAGACAGAAGAATAACACCCCGAAATAATTCCGACGATCAGAGGAATCGCAAACTGGCGGACGGAACTGACACCGAGTATCGCCAGGACAAACACCATAATAAATGTCGTGATTGACGTATTGATCGACCGGGACAGCGTCTCCGTAATACTCTTATTGATCACATCTGCCAGGTCAGCGCGGGCAGACGCACCCTTTCGGTTCTCACGGATCCTGTCAAACACAACGATCGTATCGTTGATCGAATAACCGACGATCGTAAGCATACAGGCAATAAATGTGCTTCCTACCTGGATCAGGGAGCTCGCCACAACATACACGGTGAACACAGCGATAATGTCATGCACCAGAGCCAGCACTGCACTGGCACCTGTGGCAAATTTGCGGAACCGGATCCAGATATATAACAGCATACATACCGCTGCGATCAATGTGGCCAGAACCGCATCCTGTTTCATTTTGCTGCTGACCGAACCGCTGATCGTCTCGGATTCAATCTTGCCCTGATCTATGGCAAACTTCTCTGCCAGCTGTCTGCGCACTTCACCATCCTGTTCCTCCGTCAGAGCCGTTGTGCGCACGGTAATCTTCTTCACGCCCTTATCATCCGATACCGAAACCTCGCCGTTCAGTCCTGATGCCTGTTTTACGACTGCCAGGGCGTCTTCTTTCATGGCATCTGTGATCTCCGTCTTCTGGTCAATCGAAATGGAAGTCGATGTCCCGCCGACAAAATCCAGACTGTAATTCAACACAGACCCTCTCGCGGCATTGAAGATCAGTCCGCCGATACAGAGCACAAATACGGCCCCCGAAATAATGACATATTTCTTCCAGTTCCCCATGAAATCGATGGTTTTTCTCTCTTTCTGAACGCCGTAGAGTTTGATGTTTGTGGCGCCCAGATAGGCGAATGAGTTCAAGAGCAGCCGGGTGACAATGATAGCTGTAAACATGGACAAAATAATACCAATCGCCAGTGTCGTGGCAAATCCCTTCACAGTACCCGACCCCTTAAGGAATAAGACAAATGCAGCGATCAATGTCGTCACATTTCCGTCTATAATGGCAGACAGTGCCTTGGAAAAACCATTTTTTATAGAAGAAGCTACTGTCTTACCTGTCGCCAGCTCCTCCCGGATACGTGTAAATATGATACAGTTGGCATCTACCGCCATACCAATACTCAATATGATACCCGCAATACCCGGCAATGTCAGCGTGACATTCAGAACATTTAAGAGCAAAAGCTCTGCCAGTACATAGAAAATCAATGCGATAGAGGCAGCCACACCTGGCAGCCTGTACATCACGATCATAAAGATCATGACAAGGATCAGTCCGATCACACCAGCGATCAGGCTGCTCTTTAATGCCTCGCTCCCGAGGGTAGCCCCTACCGTGTTGTGGTGGATATTCTCAAGCTCCAGGGGCAGCGCGCCAATGCGGAGTGTCGCCGCGAGCTCCTCTACATTTGCGCGGTCTTTAAAATCTTCCCCGCCATTAATGATACATTCGCCGTCCGAGATCTCATTCTGGAGAACCGGGGCGGATACCAGCTTCCCATCATACACGATCGCAAGCTGCTCCCGGAGATGTTCCGACGTCAGCTTGGCAAATTTTTTCGTGCCCTTTCCAGTAAGTTTTATTGCGACAACATTTTCCGAGACGCCCGTCTGCTCATTCTGGCTGTTGGTCGCATTAGCCTCGGCAATCATCGTCCCATCCATCTCAATATCACTCTCTTCAAAGACAACCTCATCCCCCTCTTTCGGCTCTGTGTTGCCCTCTTTATCTTTCAGATTTGAATACATGACAAACTGGAGGGATCCGGCTTGTCCCAGTTTCTTAAGGATTTCTTCGGAATTGCTCACACCGGGAATGTCAATCGTGATGCGGTTTGACCCCTCCTGGTACACAGCGGCCTCCGTGCTGAAATTCTCAACACGCTGCTGCATTTTATATACAGTATCGTCCATTTCCTGTTTCGTCGGATTGGCTTTCTTTGCCTGGTATGTCACACTGACACCGCCCTGCAGATCCAGTCCCAGACGGATATTTCTTGCATTTCCAAGATTCGCCTTGCCTATACCGATAAATGCCACATAACTAAATGCCGCAATCAGTACCACGATCAGCATGACTTGTAAAACACCTTTTACTTTGCTGTTCATCTCATTTGTCTCCTTTACAAATATTACATTTTCGATATGATTCGAGACTATAGTATAACACAATACGGGGTTATCTTCAAGCATAAATCTCACAAAACAGTATTTCCGAAACGATCCCTCAATCCAGTTTCAAAAGAAGCTCCAGTATCCTCTTCCCGCAGGTTTCCATCTCCTCCCGGCTGAGGATCCCCTTTTCCTTTGCCTCGGCCAGCCTCTCCGGCAATCCGCAGGCCATCTTCAGATCGTTGCCGGCCTTCACTTCTTTGTAGTGCTCACCGAGAGTCCACCAATCGGAAACCACCATGCCGTCAAATCCCCACTCCCCGCGGAGAATGTCATTGAGAAGTTCTCTGTTCTCGGACGAACGGTGTCCGTTTACGATATTATAAGAGCTCATAATACACCACGGCTTTGCCGTTTTCACTACGATCTCAAATGCTTTCAGATAAATTTCCCTGGCCGCGCGCTCCGAAACTCTCGAATCGCTGTTTTTGCGGTTTGTCTCTTTATTGTTGAGGGCAAAATGCTTGACTGCCGCGCCAATGTGCACAGACTGGATCCCCTCTACCATGGCCGATGCCATCACACCGGTCAGATAGGGATCCTCGGAATAATACTCAAAATTTCTCCCGCACAGCGGGCTCCTGTGGATATTTATAGCAGGAGTCAGCCACACAGCGATATTATTTTCTTTCACTTCCTTTGCCCCCGCCCGGCCAACTTCACGGACCAATCCGGGATTCCACGTACAGGCAAGCAGAGTGGCGCACGGCCACGCAGTGGTGTTCACGCCGCACTGAGGCTCGATGCGCAGCCCTGCCGGGCCGTCTGCCGTCATCGCATTGGGGATACCGTACTCTGGCATATTCCCAATGCCAAATGTATTGGCGCAGCCGGTATTTGGCTGCCCCCCCAAAAGATGAGCCAGCTCCTCATCCGTCATCTGCCGGATAAATTCATCCAATGTCATGCTGCCCTCCGCCACTTCTGTAAATGGGCGGATATTTTCTTTGTAGCGCCAGCTCCAGAGCAGAACCCCCTTCACACTCCGGTTCGCCGGTGTGAGGCCGTCAATCGGCTCCTTTGGCATCGGATCAAGTTCACAGGCATCCGGGTCATTGGCATCGGACTGAGGCAGTTCCTCAAAACTGCCGTCCGCCAGCATCCGATGTCTCAAAGACGTGGGGGCAATCTTCTGAGTGAGCTGCTCCACGATCACATTTTCGCCGCACTCATATGTCTCCTCCAGCAGACGCACATCCCGCACCGAAGTCCCGGCAAAGAAACGGTAAGTACCGGATTCCAGCACATAGGCGGATCTGCATATTTTCCCCAGGTCATCATAAGAGGCCAGGGAACCCAGATCAAACGTCAATGTCAGAAGTTCTGTCTCCCCGCGCTGCAGAAGTCTTGTCTTTCGGAACGCGACAAGATTCTTCTTCGCCTTGCCGAGAACGCCCTGGGGAGCCTCTGCATAAATCTGGATCACTTCTTTTCCCGGCAGTTCCCCGGTATTTGTGACCCGGATCTGTATGCAGAATTTCATGTCCGCCTCCCTCACTGACGTGATCTCCCAGTCAAATTCCGTGTAAGACAGACCGTAACCAAACGGATAATTCACCTTGCCGCAGGCCTCCGGTATCGTCTCAAAATAGCGGTAGCCCACATAAATATCCTCTGTGTAGTCCACATAATCATCGGACTCGTGAAAATTATATGAGGAGGGGTAGTCCTCAAGCCTGCCCGCAAATGTATCTGACAGCTTACCGGATGGATTCCCTATGCCGCAGAGAATCTCAGCCATGGCATTACCGCCCTCCATGCCGCCCTGCCAGGCCATCAGCACTGACTGGATCCCCTCATCCTCTTTAAACCAGCTCGTGTCCACCATACCGCCGACATTCATCACAACCACAATGCGGTCAAAATAGCTCTTCACCTGCTCCACCATCTTTTTCTCCGCGTGGGTCAGATAAAAATCGCCGTCCTCAAAGATGCTGTTTCCGTCATCCGCCTTGTCATAGCTGCTCTTGCGGTCCCATCCCTCCCCGGAAAACCGGCAGATCGCAATAACCGCCGTGTCCGCAAAATTCCGCGCAGTCCGGCAGAGTTCATCCGGCACCTCCGGCTCCACCGTCATACCCGGCTCGGCGCCTCTGGCATACTGGTGTCTCACATTTTTTCGATAAAACTCCGCCAGTTCCCGGCACACACTGACCC
>CANRMO010000137.1 GCA_947631755.1 uncultured Lachnospiraceae bacterium
TGATCAATCCGGGCGGTTCCATGTCCGGCGGCTCATTTAAAAACAACAGCAATCTGCTGGGAAGGCGAAGAGAGATGGAGCAGTTAAAGGATTTGCTCCAGGAAATCCGCAGTGAGCTGGATGACAATAAGTCCCGGATCAAAGAGACGACAAAGCAGGTGGAGCGGTATGTGTCAGAGGCCAATGCAAAGGCGGAGACACTCAAGGAATTTGAGCTGAAAATGAATACGGCGACCATCAAATATGAGCAGGCAGTCTCTGTAAAAGAGCAAAAAGAGAGAGAATATCTGGCGATCGCCAAAGATGGGAAGGAGATCGAGAACCAGAAATCAATTCTTGAGGACTCCCTGGAGCGGATCCATCTGGAGCTGGAAGAGAGCAATGGCCGGGAAGAGGAAGCGAAAGAGACGATCCGGAAACTGACAGAGGAACTGAAAGAAGACCACGAAAACCAGACGGAGAAGACGGACCGTCTGAATGGCATACGGCTTGAGATCTCTGGTTTTCAGCAGAAAAACAGCTATATTTCAGAAAACATACAGCGCATCCAGGAGACGGTGGCGGAACTGAAAAAAGAATATGATGAACTTGAAAAGGAACAGGAAAATTCGGACGGAGCCGTGGATGAGATGCGAAAGGCAATCACCGGATATGAGGAGAAATATGAGGAGCTCGGCAGAGAGATCCAGCGTCTTCTGAGAGAGATCGATGCTGAGACGAAAAAGAAAGAAGAGAGTATGGCCTCCCAGAAAGACTTTTTTGACAGGAGAGACCGGCTGATGGAACATATCAATGAACTGAATAAAGAGAGTTTCCGCCTTGATTCCCGGAAAAATAATCTGGAAGAGAAACTGGAGAGCAAGGTCAATTATATGTGGAATGAATATGAGCTTACATATCACAGCGCCAGTGAATTTGCGCTGGATGAATCTATATCCTATACCCGGATGAAAGCTAATGTAGGTGAGACAAAGTCCAAAATCCGCGAGCTGGGGGATGTGAATGTAAATGCCATTGAGGATTACAAATCTGTGTTCGAGCGGTATGAGCTTTTGAGGTCGCAGCACGATGATCTGATCGAGTCGGAAGGGGCATTAAAGAAGATCATTGAGGATCTCGACACGGAGATGCGCAAGCAGTTTACCGAGAAGTTTGCCGATATACAGAAGCAGTTTGACAAAGTATTTAAGGAGTTGTTTGGCGGAGGAAAGGGAACACTGGAACTTGTGGAAGAGGAGGATGTGCTGGAGGCGGGCATCACGATCAATGCCCAGCCGCCGGGGAAGAAGCTGGGAAATATGATGCAGTTGTCCGGCGGGGAAAAGGCACTGACGGCTATTTCGCTCTTGTTTGCCATCCAGAATCTGAAACCGTCTCCGTTTTGCCTGCTGGATGAGATCGAAGCGGCACTTGACGATTCCAACGTAAAGAGGTATGCTAAGTATCTGCATAAGCTGACAAAGAATACGCAGTTTATCGTGATTACCCACCGGAAGGGCACGATGGAGGCTGCGGACATTCTGTATGGGATCACTATGCAGGAAAAAGGGGTTTCGACACTGGTTTCTGTTAAATTGATCGAAGAGCAACTGGAAGTGTGAGAGGAAGGATTTTTATGGAAGAAAAGAAAGGCTTTTTCAACCGGCTGAAGAGCGGATTGTCGAAGACGAGACAATCTTTTGTGTCCGGTGTGGATTCGCTGTTTAGTGGTTTTTCTGAAATCGATGATGATTTCTATGAGGAGCTGGAAGAACTCCTTGTGAGGGGAGACATCGGCATTGATACTACCATGCGTATTATTGACGGACTGAAAGAGAAAGTAAAGGAAAATAAAATCAAGGAGGCCAGTGCGTGCAAGCAGCTTTTGATCGATACGATCAAGAATCAGATGCGGGTGCACGAGGATGCTTACGAATTTCTGAACCGGAAGTCTGTGCTGCTCCTTATCGGTGTCAACGGAGTGGGGAAGACTACCAGCGTTGGCAAACTGGCCGGGCAGCTTAAGGACAGGGGGAAAAAAGTTATGCTGGCCGCCGCGGACACATTCCGGGCCGGCGCGATTGATCAGTTAAAGGAGTGGGCGAACCGTGCCGGTGTCGATATTATCGCGGGGCAGGAGGGCTCAGATCCGGCCGCCATTGTGTACGATGCGGTGGCTGCCGCAAAAGCCAGGGATGTGGATATTCTTTTGTGCGATACAGCGGGGCGGCTCCATAACAAAAAGAATCTGATGGCGGAACTGCACAAGATCCATCTGATCATTGAAAAAGAATATCCGGACGACCTTCTGGAGACGATAATTGTTGTGGACGGCACAACCGGCCAGAATGCTCTTTCCCAGGCCAGAGAATTTAGTGAGGTGGCGGATGTGTCCGGCGTTGTGCTGACAAAGTTGGACGGCACGGCGAAAGGCGGTATTGCAATCGCTATCCAGTCGGAATTGAATATTCCGGTAAAATATATTGGCATCGGCGAACAGATCGGCGATCTGCAGAGGTTTGACGCCGAGGAATATGTCAATGCGCTCTTTGAGTCATAATACAGGAGAATAGAGAGAAGAAAGGACGTGTCCATTTATGATGACACTGGATCAGTTTGAGGAAGCCAGTGAAGTGGTAAAAAATGTAATACTGCCGACAAATCTTATTTACAGCGAATATTATAGTGCAAATACCGGAGGCAGGATTTATCTGAAACCGGAAAATATGCAGTATACCGGGGCCTATAAGGTGAGAGGGGCCTATTATAAGATCAGCACTCTGTCAGAGGAAGAGAGGGAGAGGGGGCTCATCACCGCATCGGCCGGCAATCATGCCCAGGGGGTAGCCTATGCGGCGAAACTGTTTGGCGTAAAGGCAGTTATCGTGATGCCGAACACGACGCCTCTCATCAAAGTAAACCGCACAAAAGGGTACGGCGCGGAGGTTGTGCTCTACGGGGACGTCTACGATGACGCCTGTGCGTATGCCCTGGAACTGGCGGAGGAAAAGGGCTACACGTTTATTCACCCCTTTGATGATGAGGTAGTGGCGACAGGACAGGGTTCAATCGCTATGGAGATCATCAAAGAACTCCCTACGGTGGACATGATCCTCGCGCCTGTCGGAGGAGGAGGACTGATCTGCGGGGTGGCGACGCTGGCTAAGCTTCTCAACCCCAAAATACGGATCATTGGAGTGGAGCCGGCGGGGGCGAACTGTATGCAGGTGTCTTTAAGGCAGGGGAAAGTGGTATCGCTTCCGTCGGTCAGCACCATTGCGGACGGCACCGCGGTCAAGACGCCGGGGAGCAATATATTTCCCTATATCCAGAAAAATGTAGATGAGATCCTGACGGTTGATGACCGCGATCTGATCGTGAATTTTCTCGATGTCGTGGAAAATCACAAAATGATCGTGGAAAATTCCGGGCTTTTGAGTGTCTCGGCGCTGAAGCAGATCGAATGCGAGGGGAAAAAGATCGTCTGCATACTCAGCGGCGGCAATATGGATGTGATCACAATGTCTTCGGTTGTCCAGCACGGGCTGATTCAGAGGGGCAGAGTGTTTACCGTCAGCGTACAGCTCCCGGACCGCCCGGGGGAACTGCTCCATGTGGCGGATGTGATCGCAAAGTCCCAGGGCAATATTATCCGGCTGGAGCATAATCAGTTTGTCAGCATCAACCGGAATGCGGCTGTGGAGCTGACGATCACAATGGAGGCTTTTGGCATGGAACACCGGGAATCTATCATCCGTGAGCTGGAGAGAGCCGGGTACTCGCCAAAATCAGAGCAGCCGTCTGCTCTTTACTGAAATGAGGTGACGCAAATAATGTCTGAAGATTTATACCAGGAGTCTCTTCTCTTCACGCCGGAGGGTGTGAGGGATATTTATGGCTTAGATTGTGAGAGACGCGCTAAAGTACAAAATGAGATCCATGCGATCATGAAATTATACGGGTTCAAGGATATCCAGACCCCTACGTTTGAATTTTTTGATATTTTTAACAGAGAGCGGGGGACGGTGACATCAAAGGAGATGTTTAAGTTTTTTGACCAGTACAACAATACGCTTGTGCTGCGTCCCGATATCACACCGTCTATCGCCAGGTGCGTCGCGAAATACTATGACAGAGAGGATATGCAGATTCGTCTCTGCTATGTGGGCAATGCCTTTATCCACCGCAGTGGTTACCAGGGAAAGCTGAGTGAGACGACACAGGTCGGTGCGGAGCTGATGAATGATGACACGTCCGACGCCGACGGTGAGATGATTGCTATGACGATTGAATGCCTTCTGAAATCGGGATTGAAAGAATTTAAGGTGGATATCGGACATGCCGGGCTCTTTCGCGGGCTGGCGGAGGAGGCCAGTCTGACACCGGAAGAGATCGGGCAGTTAAAAGTCTATCTCTCCAATAAAAATATATTTGCGGTAGAGGACATGCTGGAGAAAAAAGAGATTCCCTCAGACTGCAAGGAATTGCTTGTGCGCCTTCCGGATCTCTTTGGCAGCGTGGAGGAGATCGCCGCGGCAAAAGAAAAGACGAAAAATGAGAGAGCATTAGAAGCCCTTGACCGGCTGGAGAAAATTTACCAGATACTCAGGACATACGGCTTACAGGATCACATTACCTTTGATCTCGGCATGCTGTCTCACTATGAATATTATACTGGCGTTATCTTTAAGGCGTACACATATGGGACCGGAGACGCCATTGTCACGGGGGGGCGCTATGACAACCTGGTGGAGCAGTTTGGAAAAAGGACACCGGCGATCGGGCTTGCCTTTGTCCTGGATGAACTGATGACGGCTCTTGACAGCCAGCAGGTGGACATTGAGACAGGGGAGAAGGATACGCTGATCCTCTATCGTTCCGCCAACCGGAAGGCGGCAATTGAGCTGGCCAGTGAGCTCCGCACCCAGGGGAAAGCGGCCAGGCTGATGCGGAAAAATGCGGAAATTCCGCTGGATGTCTACAAAGACTACGGAGTCCGCAACGAGGCGTCTTCTATTTTATATATCGATGATACCGGCGAAGTGACCGAATTTCATCTTTGACAGACATATTAATGCGCATAGTTCCGGCAGGGCCGGGTCACAGAAAGCGGCGCGGAAATGAGGAAGATCATGAAATATATAACAATTGCCCTGGCGAAAGGACGGCTTGCCAGGCAGACTTTGGAATTGTTGGAGCAGACTGGAATCACCTGCGAGGAGATGAAGGATAAGGATACGAGAAAACTGATTTTTGTCAATGAAGAACTGGGACTGAAGTTCTTTCTCTCCAAGACCTCAGATGTTCCTACATATGTAGAATACGGGGCGGCGGATATCGGTGTCGTGGGAAGTGACACGATCATGGAAGAGGGAAGGAAAGTCCTGGAAGTTCTTGATCTCGGCCTGGGAAAATGTGATATGTGCGTGGCGGGGCCTGTGGCGGCAAAAGAACTGCTCAGGAAAAATCAGGTGATCCGCGTAGCCTCCAAATATCCGAAGATTGCAAAGAATTATTTTTATGGAAAAAAACATCAGACGGTTGAGATCATCAAGCTGAATGGTTCCGTGGAGCTGGCGCCCATTGTCGGCTTGTCGGAAGTGATCGTGGATATTGTGGAGACTGGCTCTACGCTGAGGGCTAATGGCCTGGAGGTGCTGGAGACGATCTGCCCGCTGTCGGCGAGAGTGATTGTCAATGAGGCCAGTATGAAACTCCAGAGGGAGAGAATTACAAAAATTGTGAAAGATCTGAAACAGGCACTATAGGGAGGTAAGCACATGAAGATCATAGAGTTGACGGAGGAGTCCAGAAAAAATATTCTGGAAGACCTTCTGAAAAGGAGTCCAAATAATTACGGTAAATACCAGGCGGAGGTGGACAAGATCCTCGCGGATGTGAGAGTGAATGGCGATAAGGCAGTCTTTGCGTTCACAAAGAAATTTGACGGGGCGGAACTGACGCCGGAGACCCTCTATGTGACACAGGAGGAGATCGACGAGGCATATGAGGCGGTGGATCCGGAACTTGTCCGCGTGATGAAAAAATCCATAAATAATATCCGGGATTTTCATGAAAAGCAGGTGAGGAACAGCTGGTTTACGACAAGAGAGGACGGCGTGATCCTCGGCCAGCGCGTCACGCCCCTGGACAGTGCGGGGGTCTATGTGCCAGGTGGGAAAGCCGCTTATCCATCCAGTGTGTTGATGAATATTGTCCCGGCACAGGTGGCGGGAGTCCGCCGCATTGTTATGGCGACGCCGCCGGGGGCGGATGGCAGGGTCAATCCGGCCACACTGGTGGCTGCGCACCTGGCTGGAGCCACAGAGGTATGTAAAGTGGGCGGAGCTCAGGCGATTGCCGCTCTTGCCTACGGCACAGAATCCATCCCGAAAGTGGACAAAATAACAGGTCCGGGCAATATATTTGTCGCGCTGGCAAAGAAGACGGTGTACGGGCACGTCAGCATTGATTCCGTGGCAGGGCCGAGTGAGATTCTTGTCCTGGCGGATGAGACGGCGGATCCCTGCTATGTGGCGGCAGATCTTCTGTCCCAGGCAGAGCACGATGAACTCGCCTCTGCCA
>CANRMO010000138.1 GCA_947631755.1 uncultured Lachnospiraceae bacterium
AATACCCAATCAGTTGTATTGAGCACAATCTACAACTGGAGGGAGGTTAGGTGTGATACAATGTCTAGTGTAACAGTTAAAGAAAACGAATCATTGGATAGTGCATTGCGTCGTTTCAAACGAAATTGCGCAAAGGCGGGGATCCAGCAGGAGATTCGGAAGAGAGAGCATTATGAAAAACCAAGTGTCAGACGCAAAAAGAAGTCTGAGGCAGCTCGTAAAAGGAAATACAAATAATAAGCACATAGAAAGCAGCCTGTTTTCATATATTTAGAAAGCAGGCTGTTTTCGATTTTGTACGAAGGCATGGCGGTTCTTTGAAGCGGCGGGAACGATTTTTTTCCTGCCTGCATAAAATAATAAAAAGCGATTGGGGAAAGTTTGGGATGAAAAGGATTTCTCAGTCTATGGATGTGCCGCCAGATGTGCTGGAGGGAGCTACCATCGTCACAATGTATGGCAGTCAGAGCGCCCTGGTGGAAAATTATAAATCGATCATTGAATTTACTCCGAATCTGATAAAGTTACAGGGAAAACACATCCGGCTGATGTTTGAGGGGATCAATCTGCAGATTGACCGTTTTACAAGGGATGACTGTAAAATTTGCGGCAATATACAGGAGGTTCATTATATTCCCATGTGAGGGGGTGATCGGCTTGAAATGGTATAAGGGGTATGTGACCTGCCGGGCTGCGGATGGTTCTTATGAGAGATTTTTGAATATCTGCCGCCACCACAACATTGAGATGCACCATATCAGGCAGGATTCGGCGCTTTTTTTTACGATGAGCGCCTCGGATTACGTTCGTCTGGTCCCTCTGGCGTACAAGACCTCCGTTGTCCCGCATATTGAGAAGAGGAGCGGGTTCCCATTCTGGGTGCGTCATGTAATGAGGGAGTGGACGTTTTACAGCGGTTTTTTATTGTTTCTTGTTTCCCTTGAGGTCATGTCTTCTTTTGTGTGGCAGATTTCTTTTTCCGGGCAGAAGACCTTCACGAAAGAGACACTGGCAAGGGATATGGAAACCCTTAATGTACATACCGGAATGAGGAGAAAAAATCTGGATTGCGATGCGATTGAGAAATCCATCCGGCAGTTTCATCCTCAGATCAGCTGGGTCTCCGCGGAGGAAGTGGGGAGTCTCTTGAAAGTTTCTGTCAAAGAAGGGCAGAATTTTGAGGAGAAAGAAGAGGAGAAACCCTGTCATCTGACTGCCCGGTATGGAGGCGTGGTACAGTCTGTCACGGTAAACAGGGGGACTGCGGCGGTCAAACCGGGGGATACTGTCAAAAAGGGCGATATTCTGATCAGCGGCATTGTCCCAGTTACAGATGACAGCGATGAGGTGGCAGAAAAATGGCCGGTGGCTGCGAGGGGCGAGGTTGTCATAAAGGCGGAGCAGACATTTTCGGAAAAAATCCCGCTGGTATATAAAAGGAAAGTGAAAACCGGGCGCATCCTGACCAGGTGGAAGATACAGGCCGGTGATTCAAGATTTTCGCTAAAAAATCCGTTTAAACAGTTGGATAATTCCAGCAGATATGATATAATTACTGGCGTATGTTGTGACAGAAAGGTATATCCGCTGCCGGTATCGCTCAAAATCCAGAAAAAATCATTTGTCGAATATAACTGGAAAGATGCCGAGTATTCCCGGGAAGAATTAAAACAGGAGGGATACCGGAGATACAACAGGCTGTTGTATCAGCTGTCCAGGGATAATCTGGAGGTGCTTGAGCGCTCGGCTGTTCTGAAACAGCAGGATGAAAAAAACTGGCTCCTGGAGGGAAAAGTTTCTTTTCTCTGTCGCGAGGCGGACAGTAAGCCAGTCGCGGAGAAGGAGACGAAAGTGAAAAAGCGCGGAAATGAGGCTGAGAATGACGAATCAGGAGATAATTCTTGACATACCAGTAGAACATGAAAAAAATATATTTGGCGGCCTTGACTGCCATGTGAAAAAAATTGAGCGGGCACTCAAGGTGAATGTCGTTCCGAGAAATGGATCTGTTAAGATACTGGGGCCGGAACAAAACATCGCAGAGGCTGGCAGAGTGTTCGGGGAACTAATTGCTCTGTCCGGGCGCGGAAATGTGATTACGGAGCAGAATGTCGATTATGTGATCGCTCTTGTGAGGGAGAAGTCACAGGGATCCCTGGCGGAGATTGATAAAGAGGTGATCGCGCATACCGTACAGGGAAAGCCGATCAAACCAAAGACCCTGGGACAGCAGAAATATGTGCGCCAGATCCGAGATAAGATGATGGTGTTTGGCATCGGGCCCGCGGGGACCGGAAAGACGTATCTCGCTATGGCTATGGCGATCCAGGCATTTAAGAGTGATGAAGTGGGCAAGATCATTCTGACAAGGCCGGCCATCGAGGCGGGGGAGAAACTCGGGTTTCTTCCCGGAGACCTGCAGAGTAAGATTGACCCCTATCTGAGACCGCTCTATGACGCCCTCTATCAGATCATGGGGGCGGAAAGTTTTATAAAAAATTCGGAAAAGGGATTGATTGAGGTGGCTCCGCTTGCCTATATGCGCGGGAGGACGCTCGACAACGCTTTTATCATTCTGGATGAAGCGCAGAACACGACACCGGCCCAGATGAAGATGTTTCTGACCCGCATCGGGTTTGGCTCGAAAGTTGTCATTACCGGCGACCTGTCCCAGAAAGATCTCCCCTTTAGCACTGAGTCGGGGCTTGACCAGGCGGCAGCCGTGTTGAAAGATGTAGAGGAGATTGGGTTCAGTTACCTGACAAATAAAGATGTAGTGCGTCATCCTCTGGTGCAGAAGATCGTACATGCCTATGAAAAGTTTGAGGCAAGGGAGAAGTATCGGGAAAACCGCAAAAAACAGGTGAGGAAAAAATGACAGTTTTATTTGAAAATGAGAGTGGTATAGTGTTTGGTTTCCCCCTTCCGCCGTTATTGGATCTTCTGGTCCGCCATGTGACGGAGTATGTAAAGTGCCCCTATGAGGTGGAAGTCAGCGTGAGTCTGGTGGACCGGGAGAGCATCCACCGGATGAACCGGGAATTCCGCCGGGTGGACAGGCCCACAGATGTGCTCAGTTTTCCTATGATGGAATACGGTGAGCCGGCGGATTTTGAGAGCGGGGAGTTCCTTGCTTCCCGGACAATTTCTCCCGGGACAGGGGAACTGATGCTGGGCGATATCGTACTCTGCGGGGAAGTGGTGAGAGAGCAGGCAGAGGAATACGGACACTCAGAGCGCAGAGAGTTTTCTTTTCTTGTGGTGCACAGTATGCTCCATCTGTTTGGCTATGACCATGAGGGGGAAGAGGAGAGAAATGTGATGGAGGAGCATCAGCGAGAGATCATGGAACAGTTAAATATCCGCAGATAAGCCGCAGGCGGCCGCCGCGCAGAAATGAGGAAAATTATGAACCAGAAACAGAAAAAACTTGTGATTGGGTGCCTGATCGGGGCAATCGTGCTTATGGTTGCGTTTTTTGGCATCGGATGGTTTATGATGGAGGAAAATAAAAAGAAACTGGGTGATGCTGCGCCCGCTCCTATAGCAGAGGAGCCGGCAGCGACTCCGGCGCCGACGGCAGATCCCCACGAGGGCATGGTACAGAGCACGCTCAACGGGAAGTGGGTAAAGCCCTCGGTGGAGAATAAAAGACCCTTTGCGGTGATGATAAATAATATTGAATACGCATTTTTGCGTCAGTCCGGTGTGTCCAAAGCAGATGTCGTATACGAGGCTCTGGCAGAGGGGGGGATCACCCGCATGATGGCAGTTTATCAGGATGTGGCCGGAATCAGGGAGATTGGTTCTGTGCGCAGCGCCCGTCATTATTATGTGCAGCTCGCATATGAGTGGGATGCCATTTTCTGCCATTTTGGGCAGACGAAGTATGCGGTCTCCAAGATGAACCATCTGGGGACAGAAAATCTGAGTGGACTTTCCGCTATCGGGCCGGTCGTATATGCCAGAAACTATTCTGTCGCCGCCCCGCATAATGTCTATACATCGGGAAAGAAACTGAAAAAGGGAGCAAAACAGATGGGATATTCCCTTAAAAAACGATCTGGCAGGCAGGCGGAACATTTTCAGTTCTATGAGACAAATACGGATCTCGCGGATGGGGAGACTGCAAAGAATATTACGATCCCATTTTCTGATTACTCTACCTGTACGATGAAGTACAGCAAAAAACAAAAAAAATATTTAAAGAGCGAGTACCGGAAAAAACATATGGACCAGCACAGCAAAAAACAGCTCGCCTTTCACAATGTTATTATCCAGATTGTGGTGGAATCAAATAAGGACCACAACGGCTATCAGACGATGGAGTTGTCTGACAATAAAGGAAAAGGGTATTATTTTACAAATGGAAAAGGAATTCCCATCCGGTGGGAGCGCAAAGGTACATCGGGGTCGGTCCGCATGGTTTATTACACAGAGGATGGGGAGACGCTCAAGGTAAACCCGGGAAAGACTTACATCGCAGTGTATCCAAAAAACCGGGGGAAGCTGATCCGGTATGAATGAAACCGGGAGTAAGGTGGCGCTGATCCCGCCGGGATAGTTTTGGATGAAGAAAAGAAAGGATGAAAATCCAGTGAGCACAAACAGGGAAACAAGAAAAGCAGATTATTTGAAACAGGGAGGGATACTGGCAATGGCCTCCCTTCTTGTACGTTTTATCGGGCTGGCATACCGCATACCGATGAACAATATCCTGGGGACAAAAGGCGTCGGCATTTATGGGATCGCCTTTGATATCTATGATCTTCTGCTGATCATTTCTTCTTACAGTCTGCCGCTTGCGCTGTCTAAAATTGTTTCCGGCTTGCAGGCAAGACGGGAGTTTAAAAATGTTGGCCGCTCTTTCCAGGTTGCTCTTTTCTTCGGCGTGATCTCTGGCGGTTTATTTGCTCTTGTTCTGTTGTTTGGCGCCGGGGCGATCGAGCGATATATTTATCCCGAGTATCCCGGAGTCGAGATTCCTCTCCGCGTGCTGGCACCAACGATTTTTGTCGTTGCGCTGCTCGGTGTGTTCCGCGGTTTTTTCCAGGGGAAAAAGACAATGATGCCGACCGCGTTTTCCCAGGTGATTGAGCAGATCGTCAACGCGGCGGTCAGTGTGCTCGCCAGCTATTATTTTATGAAGTGGAATGTGGGTAATATCCACCAGGCGGCGTGGGGGGCCGCGGGCGGAACGCTCGGCACATGTCTGGGGGCAGTGTCAGCGCTTTTGATCCTCCTCTTTCTTTATTGGGTGTACCGGCCGATACAGGTCAAACAGGAGAGGAGAGACCGCACCAGGCGCAGGCTGTCCGGCCGCTATCTCTTTATGCTGCTGCTGATGACGATTCTTCCGGTTATTCTCTCGCAGACTGTTTATAATATCACCGGGCTGATCGACTATAAATTGTTTGGCTCGCTCAGTTCCGGCAGGGGGATTGATTCTGGCATTATCAGCAGCCTGGCAGGGGTGTACAGTGGACAGTACCGCCTGCTGTGCAGTGTGCCGATCGCGATCTCTACAGCAGTGGCGTCCTCTATGATACCGAGTGCGGTTGCTGCCTATACGGAGGGTGATGTGGCGCAGTGGAAGAAAAATGTCTCTTCCGGGATCAAGTTCAATATGGTTGTCGCCATTCCCTGCGCTGCCGGCTTTTCTATGCTCGGTTTTTCTATCACAAAAATGCTGTTTTCTACTTCAGAGACCGTTCTCGGCGTGCCGACCTGGGTTCTCGGTGGAAGGCTTCTGACACTGGGTTCTGTGGCAGTTGTGTTCTATGCGCTGTCCAACGTGACCGGCGGGGCACTCCAGAGTATTGATAAAATGAGGCTGCCGGTAATTCATTCTGCCATATCACTGATTGTTCACATTCTTGTGGTAGCATTGTTATTGAAATATACAGAAATCGGTATTTATGCACTGATCGCCGGGAATGTAACATTTCCATTTGTCGTCTTTATTTTGAATCTCTGGGCAATCAGACGGTATGTACCGGAGTACCGGCAGGAATGTGTGAAAACATTCGTTGCACCGGTCGCAGCATCCGCCTGGATGGCTGTGGCGATCGCGCTCGTGTACTGGATTTCCTCGCGTTTTATTCCGCTTAATATTGTGTGCACACTGATTACGATATGTGTTGCGGTCTTTGTATATTTTATCGTGCTGCTTCTGCTGCGCGGACTGACAAAAGATGAATTGTATGATTTCCCTATGGGCCGCCGGCTGTATCTGCTGGCGAAGCATCTG
Source organism: uncultured Lachnospiraceae bacterium (assembly GCA_947631755.1). Classification (GTDB taxonomy): domain Bacteria; phylum Bacillota; class Clostridia; order Lachnospirales; family Lachnospiraceae; genus Eubacterium_F. The sequence continues at coordinate 6,251 of CANRMO010000138.1, forward strand.
CATGTAATGTAACAAGATAGTGCCAGAAAAAGAGAGGAGAAAATGCTGTATGAAGAATGTCCAGTACACATTCCGGAGGGTGGAGAAGAAATACATTCTGTCTCCCTGGCAGCACGAACAACTGGTTCCGCTTTTGTCAGAACATATGATGCCGGATGAGTATGGCCAGTATACGATCTGCAACATTTATTTTGACACGGATGACTATGAACTGATCCGCACATCTATTGAAAAGCCCGTCTATAAGGAAAAGTTCCGTCTGAGGAGCTATGGTGTGGC
>CANRMO010000139.1 GCA_947631755.1 uncultured Lachnospiraceae bacterium
GGGGACTGGACACCAGGCAGATTATTGAGGGGATCGGGCTGGATCCGAGGATCGGCACCCACTACAACAATCCGTCTTTTGGATACGGGGGCTACTGTCTGCCGAAGGACACAAAACAGCTGCTCGCCAATTATGAAAAAGTGCCAAACTGTATTATCGGGGCGATCGTGGATGCCAACACGACCCGGAAAGATTTTATTGCCGAGCAAATTCTGGCAAAGGCCGGTTTCCCGGAGAACCGGAAGCCGGTGGTGGGAATATACCGCCTCACGATGAAAGCAAATTCGGATAATTTCCGCCAGTCATCGATACAGGGTGTCATGAAGAGGATTAAGGCAAAAGGGGTTGAGGTGATCATATATGAGCCGACGCTGCGGGAGGAGGATTTCTTTAACAGCGAGGTGATCTCTTCTCTGGAAGAATTTAAGAGGAGGAGCAGTGTGATCGTCGCCAACCGTTTTGGGGAAGAATTAGAGGATGTAAAGGATAAAGTATATACGAGGGATATTTATTTCAGGGACTGACCGGTCCCGTTAAATCAGCGCAGGAAAGGATGTACAGACAAATGGCAAAGGTATCAATTATTGTGCCCACTTATAATGTTGAGATGTATCTGGAAGAATGTATGGAGAGCATCCAGAGACAGACACTGAGGGATATTGAGGTGATCTGTGTAAATGATGGCTCAACTGACAGCTCTCTGGAAATTTTGCAGAGATATGCAGAAAATGACGAGCGCATTATCATTATTGACAAGGAAAACGGCGGTTACGGCATCGGGATGAATGTGGGCCTGGAGCGGGCGACCGGTGAATATATCGGAATCGTTGAACCGGATGACTATGTGCCGCTGAATATGTATGAAGATCTCTATAAAGTCGCCAGTGAACATGACCTGGATTTTGTAAAAGCTGATTTTTACCGTTTTTCAACTAACCAGGAGACACAGGACATGCACCTGGTGTACAATCATCTGGACAAGACGGGAGAGCACTACAATCAGGTATTGAACCCGAGTGAAAATCCGTTTCTGACGTGCTTTATCATGAATACATGGAGCGGGATCTACAGGCGGGAGTTTTTGGAGAAACACCATATCCGCCACCACGAGACTCCTGGGGCCTCGTTTCAGGATAATGGTTTTTTCTGGCAGACATTTATCTATGCAAAGAGAGCGATGTTTCTGGATAAACCGTATTACATGAACCGGAGGGACAATCCAAATTCATCGGTGAACAGCAAGGAAAAAGTCTATGCCATGAATATTGAGTACGATTATATCCGCGACATTTTTATGCGCCCGGAGAACAAGGAGCTGTGGGAGAGGTTCAAGGGTTATTACCATATGAAAAGATATGGGAATTATATGTTTACGCTGACGAGGATTGCGGAAAATTTTAAGAGAGACTATGTGATGCGAATCAGCAAAGAGTACAAGCGCGCGCAGGAACTGGGCGAGCTGGATCTGTCGCTCTTTACGCCTCTGACCCAGGACAAGCTCGCGCTGCTCATAAAATATCCTGAGGATTACTACCTCAAATATGTCTTGAAAGTAAAGCGGCAGAAGAAGTCAAAAGCGGATGCGGAACTGAAAAAGATAAAAAATTCAACAACCTACAAAGTGGGATATGTGCTTTTGTACATTCCGACCCATATTAAGTATCTGCTGAAAAAGATGTTCAGAAAGAAAAAACAGAAATAGGATGATAAGATTATGAGACAACAGCCCAAAGTGTCGGTTATCGTACCGGTCTATAATTTGGAAAACTATCTGCACCAGTGCATGGACAGCATTGTGGGGCAGTCGTTAGAGGACATTGAGATCATATGCGTAAATGACAGCTCTACAGACGGCTCGCTGAAAATACTGGAGGAATACGCCAGGAGAGATGGCCGCGTCCAGGTTATCACGCAGGAAAATGCGGGAGCGGGAGCGGCCAGAAATAATGGAATGGGGAGAGCGCAGGGGAAATATCTCTCATTTCTTGACGGCGACGATTTTTTCGAAAAGGATATGCTGGAAAAAGCATATGAAAAGGCGGAGCAGCTCGGCGCCGATTTTGTCGTATACAAATCCGATCAGTACCACACAGAAAAAGAGGAGTTTGTCCAGGCGTCCTGGGTGGTGAGGGAGGCGGAACTGCCGCCCTATGAGCCCTTTTCTTTCCGGCAGATGACGATGAATGTCTTTAAAGTGTTTGTCGGATGGGCGTGGGATAAACTGTATAACCGGGAGTTTGTGGAGAGGAACCACCTGCTGTTTCAGGAGCAGAGAACAAGTAATGATATGCTGTTTGTGTTCAGTTCCCTCGTGCTCGCAAAAAAAATAGGATTCGTGCAAGAGATTCTGGCCCATCAGAGGAGAGATGCCAAAGATTCCCTGTCCAAGACAAGGGAATCCTCCTGGATGTGTTTTTACCACGCGCTCACGGCGCTAAAAGAGAGACTGATCAAAGAGGGATACTACGGAGAACTGGAAAAGGATTTTGTCAATTATGCACTTCATGCCAGCCTGTGGAATTATAACACTCTTTCTGAGCCGACAAAATCCAAACTCAGAGATAAACTGGTGTCTGAGTGGTTTGAGGAATTGCAGATCAAGGGAAAACCGGAAGATTATTTTTACATTAACAGTGAGTACAGACAGTATAAGGATGTGATGGGAAATGCAGACTAAACAAAAGAGGATGATTTTCACGGCGGCCGCTTTTCTGGCGCCGGGGCTGTTGTACTTATTTGTGTGGATCCTGCTGGGAGGATATCCATTTGGGGACAGAAATATCCTGATATGGGATATGAATCAGCAGTATGTCGATTTTTTTCTGTATCTGAAAAATTTACTGAGGGGGGAGGCAGGTCTTGCCTACTCCTTTTCAAAGTCTCTCGGCGGGACAAATATAGGACTCTATTCTTACTACTTGAGTAGTCCGCTCAATCTCATTGTTGTCTTTTTTGAGGATATGAAAGTTTTTATCCTGGTGATATCGGTTCTGAAATTTTCGCTCTGCGGCCTGACTTCACACCTCTATTTTTCAAAACATTTTCCGGGCATGGGGGAGGAGAGGGTGATGCTTTTGTCCCAGGCATATGCCCTGATGGCGTACACTGTGCTGCAGATGAACAATATTATGTGGATCGACGGGGTCATTTTTCTGCCGCTGATCCTCCTGGCTGTGGATATGTATATCGGCAGTAAAAAGGGACTTTGCATCGCGCTGGCCGTGGGCGGAAGCATTTTGTGCAACTGGTATTCGGCGTATATGGCGATTTTGTTTTCTGTCTTTTATTTTATTGTGCGGCTGATCATGGAAAAGGCAAAAGATGGTTTTTTTCCACTTTTAAGGCATGCTTTGCGCTGTGCCGGCTGGTATCTTCTGGGGGTCGGGTTCAGCGCAGTTTTGTTTGTGCCGACAGTTATGGCGCTGATGAACGGAAAAGGAAGTGAGCTGCTGGCCAGTATTCCTTTTGGTTTCCGGGACTCTCTCACCGGCGTTGTGCAGGGAAATGTGATCGGCACGCTGAGTGACGGCCATCCGACACAGCTGCATCTCTTTTGCGGGAGCCTTATGCTGGTTATGGCAATCTGTTTTTATTTTAGCAAAAGAATTGAGAGGAAGAAAAGGATCACTTATTTTATCCTGTCCCTCCTGCTTGTTTTTTCTGCCATTTTTATCCCTACGGACTGTATCTGGAACGGGCTGCGCTTTGTGGCGTCATACTACTGCCGTTTTGCCTTTGCGGTCATTATGCTGATCCTCATACTGGCGGGACATGCCATGCAGGAATTCAGGGCAGAGAAGACAGTGGATCTCATAATTGCGCCGGGCATTCCGGTGGCGCTGATCATGATCGGATTTCTGATCAATTACAGGGAGCTTGCCGGGCGGGTGCCCGCACTGGTTCTCACCATTGTCTTTTTGCTGGCAGAAACAGGGATATTTGTGTGGCAAACAAGAATAAAAAATGACGTAAAAAGGCGTGTGGCAGGAGCAGGGCTGGTCGTTGTTTTATCGGCTGAGATGTGCCTGAATATGTATCTCTGTTATAAAGATATGTATACGGCGTATAATAAAGACTATACACAGTACTCAGATGAAGTACGGGAGAGACTGGCTTTTATAGAAGAACATGGAAAAGGCAGCGGGTTTTACCGCGTGGAGACTACGGAACACCGGATGGACAGCAGTATGTCGGAGGCGCTGGCTTACGGATACCGGAGCGTCTCCAATTACAGTTCTGCCATGGAACAGAATATCGCTACCATGCTGAACCGGATGGGATATCTCCAGTCGGAGCGCATGCCGTTTTACCGCAGTCCGATCCTCCCGTCGGATTCGCTTCTCGGAGTGAAGTATGTCATGGGTGACATGGCGGTGCCGGGCGAGGACAAGATCGCTGAGGATGTGTATTACAATCCGTATGCACTGCCGTTTGGACTCCGTGCGGACAAAAAGATAAGAAAAGCTTCTCCTGGCGGGAAAACGCCTTTTGAATATCAAAATCAGCTGTATTCGGCGCTCCTGGGGGAGAAGACAGAGTTGTTTGAACCGGTGGAATACAATTCCCTCGGGAAGACAAAATGGGAAGTCCGCGGAGCGGCGGAGGATGTTGTGTACGGTTTTGTCGCCATGCGGGGGGAGAGGAAGATCGCGCTGGAGATCAATGGCAAAAAGCGGGGAGATTATACAAACTGGAATGCTGTGAAAGTGTTCAGCCTTGATTTTACTGAGTCGGATACGTCGGTTGTCGAACTGACAGGGGAATATGCGGAGACAACCAGTTTTGTGCCCCAGTTTTACCGGCTGGATATGGAGAAATTCAAGGCGGCTGTTGAGCGGCTGCGGGCAGGGGGATGGCAGCCGGATCAGGTGGAGGACGGCAGTGTCATTGGAACTTATGAGGCGGATAAAAAAGGGTATCTCCTTTTGTCAGTGCCCTATGATGAGGGCTGGTCTGTTGTGGTCAACGGAAAACAAAAGAAATATTACGATGTGCTGGGCGGTTTTCTGGCAGTGCCTGTGTCCGCGGGACAGAACCGGATCCAGATGACGTATCATGTCAGGGGATTGAAACCCGGGGCCGCTGCCACGTTCCTTTCTGTGGCCATTGCCGTATTTATTTTTGCTGTGAATAAGAGAAAGCGTGGAAATAATGAGGGTTCAACTTGAAAAACAGTGTGAGGTATTGTAAAATAGAAAAAGTTAGTATTAAGGGAGGCAGATAAAATGGGAAGGCGGATTATAGGAAAGCTAGTTGTTTTAGGGGCACTGGTATTTACTGTGGCGCTTATGCATCCGGCAGCGACAGCGGCGGCGAAGGGGGAGAAGAGCGCTGCCAGCAGCGGGACGTGGGTGAAAGCAGGAAAAAAATACAAGTATAAGAGCAACGGGAGATTTGTAAAAAACAAGATCAAAAAGATAAAAAATAAATATTATTATTTTAACAAAAAAGGGATTTGCAGGACCGGCTGGGTCAAAGTCGGGAAAACAAAATATTTCTTTCACCGAAAAAAGCGGTATGCCTATGTGGGAAAGAAAAAAGTCGGAAGTGTGTATTATATCTTTGACGGGAAAGGAAGGCTTGTCAGAGAAAAGGGGCTGTACAAATACAAGCGAAAGTATTACTACCTGTCGGCAAATGGATCTCTGGCAAAGGGATGGAAGCAGATCGACGGATCATGGTATTATTTCGATATGTCCAATTGTAAAATGTATACGGGCAGAAAGAAGATCGACAATGACGTATTTTATTTTACCGAGTCAGGAGAGGCCTGCCACGGCATCTACGAGACGGACAAGTACAAATATTTTTGCAACAGCTGGGGGAAAATGCTCGTCCGGGAGCTGATCGACTATGAGGGAAAGAAGTATTATGCCGATGAGAAGGGACATCTGGTAACTGGGCTCTGCACGCTGGATTCGAAGACATATTATTTTAATGATGAGTGTGAGATGCAGGTTGGCTTTGTTGAGATTGACGGGCGGAAGATGTTTTTCGATGGCAACGGCGTGCTCTGTGTAAACCGGTCGTTTACCGACAATGGGAATACTTATCTCTCAGATGCTGCCGGATACCTTGTGAGGAACCGCTGGGTAAATGGTAAATTTTATGATTATTCCGGAAAAGAGACGGAATCCCTCATCGCGTATACGGATAAAGATAAATCGCTTATCACAAAGGAACAGCTGGATTCCATGAACCTGTCAAATTGCACGAAATTGATGGTAGTCGCCCACCCGGATGATGAAGTGCTGTGGGGAGGTGCTGAGCTGGCAGAGGGAGGCTATTTTGTACTCTGCCTTACGAATGGCAATAACGCCACGAGAAAAGCGGAGTTTGACAAAGTGATGGAGGAATCGGGAAATATCGGTATGATACTGGCTTACCCGGATACGGTCGGCGGGGTGCGCTCTGACTG
>CANRMO010000140.1 GCA_947631755.1 uncultured Lachnospiraceae bacterium
CACCGGAAGCTCAGTGACCACCGCCCTCTTTTCTTCAATGTCAAGAGCGACCACCGAGTCCCGAATGTCTCTTATTATACAATAATAATCTGTCCCCTGTCCACAGGAAACTGCCACCTTTTCTCCCTGTTCCATCCGGAGCACATTTTTTATGTGATTCACATCATCTCCAGTGATCACAATTCCGCTCTCACCTATATTTTCTTCCGGCACAAAGAAGCGATACATAATACTCCTTTCCAGGCGTCTGTGCGGCGGGTCAGTCCCCCTCCCCGCCTTCTTTCGCCCATTAAACGCAAACGGCACAAACAGGACAAAAACCCGTCTGTGCCGTATTGATCCTCTTATTTACTGTTTCTCGATTTATCTGTCATTTTCAATTTATGAGAAAACACCTGACGCATTGTAGAGCGATCTTCCCGCATTGACAGAAAGCTGATTTGCGCTCTGGACTGCCAGGGCAGAAGCTTTGGCCGCTATCCGGTCTGACAGGGAATTGCTTCCAGAAAACAGAGCTTTCAGTGTGGAAACGCTTGCCTCTTTGAACTTCTCCTCGTCGATGGACAATGTGTTGTCGGCATTGATGCTGATCCCCGCTTTGTTCAACGTCATCTCACTGGCATTCATCTGATCCGTCCCCCACACAGCAGTCTGGAGAATGGAGTAGGAATTGATTTTCTTCGACGCATTCAGCATACTGTTGTAATCACTGACAAACTCTTTCACAGAATCCAGAACATCTTCCGGTTTTTCCACCTTGGAAAAATCTTTGTTTTTCAAAGCATTTGCAGTCAACTTCATATCCGTCGCCGCACTCTTTAAGTTGGAGAGGTTTTCCTTGCTGTCCACCGGAGTCGATTTATCCGTACTCTTGGTCTCCGTCTCATCGGCCTGTTTTGCCTTGGCATAATAAGCTTTGAGAGCTTTCTTATATGTGCCGTTATTGATCATCGCCAAGTCTCCGAGAGAGGAGAACAGAGAAGATAATCCCGATGCGGAATTTGTTGACCCAAACAGATTTCCATAAAAACCGGATGTATAATTGTTGTAATTTTTAAAATAGCTGGTGTCAAAATAACTGCTCATACTTATCACTCCTTTGAAAAAAAATAATAAATCTGGCCATCCTTTACCATTTATTATATCGGCTTACACAGCCTTTATCTTTATATCAAATTTAATTATACCACATTTTCCCTCAAATGCAAGAAATTATCATACATTTCTGTCTTTCGGATATACGCAGGCCAGAACAATCGTAACACCGAGAAACCCCAGCGCAGGAACCAGGCAGCCCAGCCGGAACAGCCTCTCCCCCATCTGCACGGTATGGGCGGTCTCCCTGCTGTATCCCGCGATCCCGAGAAATATTCCGAGCAGCCCGGGCGCAAGGGCCTGACCCAATTTTCGGCAGAAAGAATAGACCGCATAGACCAGGCCGTCCTCCCGGCTGGCACTCGCCCTCTCAATGCGGTCCGTCACATCTATGATCATCGCCCAGACGAGAGAGTGAAAAAAACCGGCGCACACATAGGCCAGCGCATACACGGCACCATATCCCCAGACCCGGGAGGGCCGGATAAGCAGGCACAGGAAAAAGGCCAGGGAGGCCGCAAGACAAAAGGCTGCCGACACATTCCGCTTGCCAAAACGCCCGGCAAGGGCAGCCGCAAAAGGGGAACAGATCAGCAGCGCCCCGGCGCTTCCCGCGAGGGAGGCCACCGTGTAAAATCCTACATTGTGGTAGCGGATAGGAAAAACATAGGATGCCATCCCCTGCATACCGAGCATCGCCGCGAGGAAAAAGACCACGGCCAGAAAAATCCCCACGGCAGAGCGGTCGGTCAGCACGCCCAAAAGTTTTTTCCCAAGATGGATATCCGCCCTGCTCCGGGGGATGCGCACGCGCTCCCTCACAAAGTAATAGCAGCACAGGTAGGAAACCACAGCCAATGCTCCAAATACACCAGCGAGTATCATCATTCTGCTGCCGGAGAGAACCGGATGCCCCTCCTCATGCACATAGGCAAACAGAGGAATCCACGCGCCGACCAGAAGACTTGCCACAGCCGACCCCGCTGACCGCCAGACAGAGACCTGCGCCCGGTGCCTCCTCTCCCCTGACAGAGCGGATGCCATGGAGCCATAGGGAATATTGACTGCCGTGTAAAAGACCGAGCCCCACATCACATACATAAACACAATCCACACAACTTTCACCGCATAGGGCGCGGCGGCCAGTTCTGCCTGAAACAGAAGAAAACAACACAGTGACACCGGGACACACATCCACTTTATCCATGGGCGGAACTTTCCTCCGCCCCTCGGGTGGAACCGATCCACCGCCCAGCCCATCCATATATCCGTGAAAGCGTCCAGGATGCGGACAGCCATAATGAGAACACCGATCGTGGCCGCCCGGATCCCCATGACATCCGTACTAAATTTTAATAAGTATCCAGAACAGAGGATAAATGTAAAATTGTTTCCCAGTTCTCCAAGCATGTAGCCTAATTTGTCCCTCACCCCAAAGGCCCGGGCATTGTGCGTCGCTCCCATAAAAAATCCTCTCTTTGCCAAACCTTATTTATAAGATTAATAAAAGAAAGGATTTTTATTCATGTTTTTGTCTGTGCCTCAGGAGCCCAGCTGTGCCAGAGCATCCGCGACCGCCTCCCGCTCGCTGTAGTGATGTTTCACACCGTTTATCTCCTGGTACTCCTCATGTCCCTTGCCGAGAAGTACGATCATATCCCCGTCCACAGCCTGGCTGACCGCATATTTCACTGCCTCCCGGCGGTCCGGGATCACGACATACTCCCCTTTTGTCTTTGCCAGTCCGACCTTGATATCCTCAACGATATCCATCACATCTTCTGTCCGGGGGTTATCACTGGTGACAATGGCGAGCTCTGCCAGATTGCCCACCGCTTCACCCATCTCATAGCGGCGCAGTTTACTCCGGTTTCCCCCGCAGCCGAAAATAGCCATAATTCGTCTGGGATTATACTCCCTCAGTGTTTTCAGCACACTCTCTGTACTGACGCCGTTGTGGGCAAAATCGATCAGCACAGAAAAGCCTCTTCCCGTGGGGACATTTTCCACCCGCCCGCGGACTTCAACGTGTTCCAGGGCGTGGAGAATGATATCGTGCGGCATCCCCAGAAGCGCCCCCACACAGGCTGCACACATCCCATTATAAATGTTAAAACGCCCCGGCAGGCCGACTACCACATCCCCCTCCAGCAGACCATTTGCCCGAAATTCCATAGACAGGTCGCCACTGTCATTGACATGCCGGATATCGGTGGCCACCAGATCCGCGTGCTCTGTGCCAAATGTCCTGACCTCACAGGCGGCGCCTCTCACAATATCTCTCCAGTGGGGATCGTCAGCATTCACCACCCCGACATCGCACATCTGAAACAGACGGCTCTTGCACTCCTTATACTCCTCAAAATCTCTGTGCTCATTCGGGCCGATGTGATCCGGAGAGAGATTCGTAAACACTCCGTAATCGAAGTGCATCCCGGCCACCCGGTCCATCTTGATCCCCTGGGAACTGACTTCCATGACCACATACTCACACCCCGCATCGACCATCTGCCGGAAGTAGCTCTGCAAGTCATAGGACTCCGGCGTCGTGTGTTCGATCGGCGTGATCTCCCCCTTTACCGACACACCGATTGTCCCCACAATCCCACATGTCTTTCCGGATTTTTCTATGATATCCCGTATCATATATGTGACAGTGGATTTGCCCTTCGTCCCGGTTATGCCAATGGAGATCATTTTCTCTGCCGGATAGCCAAAATACGCCGCCGACATCCTGCTCAGCGCCTCGCGGCCGTTTTTCACCCGAACCACAGTCACATTACCGGCCGGAATATCTGTCTCTTTCTCAACGACTACAACCGCCGCCCCTCTCTGAATGACATCCGGGATAAACTTATGCCCATCCACCACCGTGCCATCAATAGCCACAAACAGCATACCCGGCCCGATCTTTCTCGAATCATAGGCCAGATCCGCCACCTCTGTGTCCAGGCTCCCCTGTACCAGCTCAAACTCCAGTCTCTCCAGCAGTTTGCTTAGTTTTACTGACATACCGCCCCTCCTTTTATATAAAATGATATTTTTTCATTGCCTTCTCTATCCCATCCTGCATGACGCCATCTGTCACATAGTCCACATAGGGAAAAATCTCCGGATTTCCGTCCCCCATTGCCACACTGAGTCCCGTATACTGCAGCATGGGGAGGTCATTGGTGCTGTCCCCAAACCCCACGGTCTCAGAGGGAGCGATCCCGAACCTCTCACACAGAAACTGGATCCCTGTAGCCTTTGTATATCCCTTGGGAACGACCTCATAAAAAGCCGGATCGCGGAGGATAAACGTAAACCGGTCCTCATATTTTTCCTTAAACGCTGCCATGTCACTGCTCTCGTCAAACCACAGCGCCATCTTGTCAAATTCCAGTTCTTCGTCCTCTTCCCAGCACCGTTGGCACTCCCCGGAAAAAATACCGTTTTCCGAGAAGATTCCGATCACCTGGGGCATCCAGTAATCCCGCCGGAAATATGTCTTTTCCTTGCCCTCCAGAACGCCGTCAATGTGAAACCTCGTGAGATCGTCTGCCACCTCCCGCTGCAGCCCCGGGGGCAGCACCGCGTGGAGAAGCTCCTCGCCGTGATAGTAGATATTTGTCCCGCAGCCGCCCACCACGCCGTCAAACCCAATATCAAGGATCTCTGCCGGCCAGATATTTTTGCACCGCCCCGTGCACACAAATATCATATGGCCATTTTCCCTGGCTCTGTGCAGCGACCTAATCGTACTCTGTGGCACAATCTTCTCCTGGTTATCCAGGAGCGTGCCGTCAATATCAAAAAATAACATATGCTGTTTCATGTTCTTTCATGCCTCTCTGCCATTATATTATTTAACCTCGTTTATCTATGCCCTCAAATGTGCAGTGATGCCCGACAAATTTATAGGCCGGACGTATGATCTTGCCCTTATTCACCAGTTCCTCAAGGCGGTGCGCACTCCACCCGGAAATGCGCGCGACCGCAAAGATCGGGGTAAAGAGCTCTCTGGGAATACCGAGCATCGTATAAATAAACCCGCTGTAAAAATCCACATTGGCGCACACCGGCTTAAACCGCCGGTGTTTTTTTGCGATCAGCTCTTTCGAGATCTCCTCCACGGACTCATAGAGGGCAAACTCATCCATAAGGCCTTTCTCCCTCGCCAGCGCCCGGGCGTATTTTTTTAGAATAACCTCCCTCGGGTCCGAGTCCGTATAGACAGCGTGGCCCATTCCGTAGATCAGGCCGGAGCGGTCGAATGCCTCCCTGTCCAGAATCTTTGACAAATATGCCTCCAATTTCTTCCGGTCTGACCAGTTATGGCAGTGCAGCTTGATATCATCAAACATCTGCTGCACTTTCAGATTGGCGCCGCCGTGCCGGGGCCCTTTCAGGGAGGCAATGGAGGCAGAGATCGCCGAATAAGTATCCGTCCCGGAGGAAGTCACCACGTGGTTCGTAAAGGTGGAATTATTCCCCCCGCCATGCTCCGCATGGATGACAAGGGCGATGTCCAGAACCTCCGCCTCCAGCCTTGTAAATTCACCGTCCTTTCGGATCATATACAAGATATTTTCAGCGATGGACATTCCCTTGTCCGGCGTGCGGATAAAGAGGTTGTCATCAAACTTAAAATGCCGGTAGGAGTGATAGGCATATACGGCGATCATAGGAATCTTACTGATCAGCTGCAGGGACTGGCGCAGTACATTTGACACAGAGATGTCATCCGGGTTACTGTCATAGGAGTACAGTGTCAGCACACACTTTTGCAGGGCATTCATAATATTGGCACTGGGAGCCTTCATTATTACATCCCGGACAAATTGTCCGGATAATTCCTGCAGGCTGGTAAGGATTTCCTCGAAATCTGAGAGCTGATCCCTCGTGGGAAGACTGCCAAAAAGCAGCAGATATGTAATTTCCTCAAAGGCAAATCTGCGGTTTTTGAAACTTTCTACCATCTCCATGACATTGTATCCCTGATAGTACAGTTCCCCCTCGCAGGGCGTCTTCTCCCCGCCCCTGTTTTTCATGCCCACAACATCCGATATCTCTGTCAGTCCGGTCAAAACCCCTTTTCCGTTGGCGTCACGCAGGCCGCGCTTGACATCATATTCCGTATATAAATTGACATCTATGGCGCCGGAAAGCATGCAGTAATCTACAAGATCTTCAAATTTCCCGTTCAGTTCCCCATCCAGTTCCATCATTGAATAATTATCCAAAATAATCTCTCCTAGTATAATAATGGTGTAGTCAGTCAAGACTACTCAGTCTATAGTTTCTATAACTAATTGATAACCGTAAG
>CANRMO010000141.1 GCA_947631755.1 uncultured Lachnospiraceae bacterium
CATCCTCCTCAAAGCCAATCGGGATCCCCCCAGATGTATAGCTCTTACCCTCCGTCACAGGTGTGATCGACCAGTAGCTCTTACCGTCCCCGACACCCGGAACTTTTGCGTAAATATCAGCCAGCCACGGCCGGATCCCCCGCTGAAACTCCCGCTTGAGGGAAGCGGTGTAGGGAATCCTCTTTTTGCCGCCGGAAGAACCGCTTGTCAGCTCAAACAGCCGCACATCCTCACGGGTCAGAACGCGCCTTTTCCCCTCCGCAATGGCGTCGAGATACGGTTCATAGTCCTCATACACCGTGAGCGGAACTTTTTCGGCAAACTCTTTATAATTTCTGATTTCCCCGAACCCATACTCTGATCCGTAGACCGTACCCGCATTTTTTCGCAGAAGCCGCAGCAGATACCCGGCCTGCACCCCCTCCACATCGCAGGGCGCCATGAACCTCCGGTACTCTCTCTGGTTCAGCAGACGGCATGCCCCATTTAATATTCTGCACTCAAGACTCATCGAACAACAACCCCGGCACTTGTTTTTTCAGACACGAGCGGTCAATCCGCGCGAGGCACGCCAGATCATTTCCCTCCACATGCCCCGGATTTTTCTCACAAAAATAAGCAATATCCCTGTTTTTCATCTCCCGTCCGCCAATGTCCGCAACTCCGGCTTTGAGCCTGTCCTTCACTGAGCGGTACTCGATCACACCGCTCTTTGGATTGTACTCTTTGGGGTAGAGCTCCGAGGCATAGGCGTCAATGATATTCTGCTCATACGCCGGCGTCTCCGTTCCCGCGCGCGGATAAAATTCCGTCCAAAACAGGGGCAGGATGCGGTATGTCTTGTAGCCCTTACAGATCAGAAACCAGAAAAATTCTTCATACTGCTCGGCAAACCGGAACCAGAACTGCGCCCACGTCCGGAAGAGCCCAGTGTCACCCCAGTAATCTCTGTGTATGATCGTATCCCCCGAAAAGATTCCCGGGATCTTCTTTCCCCCCACCTCAGGCTCTATGAGTTTCTGCGTGGTAAAGCCGACCAGAACATCTTCCTCGCTGTAAAGCGCCAGGCAGTAATCTTTGTCATAAAAATCGCGGTAAAATACATCCCTGTCGGTGTTGTCATAAAACTCTGCCATCAGCGCATACATCGCCGCTGTCTCTTCCTCCATATAACGGCTGACCGGCAAAACTTCTCCTCTCAGCAAGACAAATCCTCCCTCTTTTTCAGGCCAAACCGCATCCCCTGTTTCTTAAACACCTCTTTGCGAAAAAGAGGATTGTAAATGAGATAGGTGAGAAACCGGTAAGGCGTCCTCATATTTGTGTGTATCTCCAATGCTCTTGTGACGATCGACCGGAAACTGTTAAATCTGCGCCGGCAGTCAAACGAGATCTCCGTGAGCTCATCCGCCGTCATATTCTTTGGCACGATACTGGCATAATTAAACCGGTAATCCTCGTGCAGCCACCATTTTCCATCGTAGAGCAGCCGCCCCTCGCGCTCCAGCCTGTCATAGAGCGGCGTGCCAGGGTATGGCATGAGAATGTTAAACGCGGCAAAAGTAAATTTATTGCGGATCGCAAAATCGCAGGTCGCGCGGATGGACTCGACTGTGTCGCCGTCATGTCCTACAGTAAATGCCGCCCACGTCTGGAGCCCCCATTTTCTCAAACTCTCGATTTCCTCTTTATATTGTCCAAAAGACCCTTTCCGGTTCGTAAATTTGTTCATCTCCGAGATGCAGTCCGGCGATATGGACTCAAAACCGATCACCAGGCCAAGGCAGCCGCTTTTTACCATAAGCTCCATCAACTCACGGTCCGCCAGCATGTCCATGCTTCCCTGGCTCACCCAGTGGATTTTAAGCGGAATGAGCGCGCGGAAAAGCTCTTTTGCCTTCTCCCGGTTACAGACGATATTGTCATCCACAAAAAAGAGCAATTTTCTCTTCTGCGAGCGGATCTCCCGGATCACATCTTCCACCGGGCGGCAGTAGTGGTGCGCCCGAAAATAGACCGAAGACGCACAGAAACTGCACCGATGGCTGCACCCTCTCGAAAACTGGAGCAGCGTGATCGGAAGATACCCCTTGCCCTCAAAGATATCACGTCTTGTAATCACATTGATCTGCGGGCATTCCGGCTGCTTCACATCATAGCGCTTCTGAAGCGCTCCGCGCCTGCAGTCCTCGATCATCTGCGCCCACACAGGTTCCGCATCCCCCACGATCACACAATCACAGTGCTCCGCCACCTCCCCGGGAATAAGCATGGCGTGCATACCACCCATAACAGTCTTCACGCCCCTGCGGTGAAATTCCTCACTGATCTCATAGGCGCGCCTCGCCGTAAATGTCTCGACTGTGATCGCGACGAGATCCGTGTCCTCCTCATAGGGAATCTCCTCCATGCGGTCATCGTACATGACAACCTCCACATCCTCCGGCGTGAGTGCTGCGAGAATCCCAAGCTGCAGCGGTTCCATCCTCCCCTCGTCCACATAGAGGCTGTGCTCCCGCCTGCCAATGTTCGGTTTAATCAACGTCAGTTTCATACAGCATACCTCCCAAAAGCTGACCCTGTTTTTTATGGATCTCCCGCCGGGAGATAAAATTAGCCAGAATGAACACAAAAAAATTCAGCGGCCGGAAATTAACCGGATTGGAGCATAACCGCTTCAGAATACACCGCACCGAATAAAATTGTGTGCGCATTTTGAGACATCCGTCCCGAAGCTCCTCCGGGGACATATTTTTCGGAACATAAGCCGTGTCCCCATAGCGGTACCGGTCAGAGAGCCACCATTTTTTATAAAGCAGCCTTCCCTGCTCCTCCATCCTCCGGTAAACTTTTGTTCCCGGCATGGGAATAAGCGGATTGAAATTTGTGACTGTCATCTTATTCTCAACTGCAAAACGGTACGTCCTGTCGAATACGTCCGCACCGTCCCCGTCACAGCCGAGCACAAATGTACCGTAGATCAGCAGGCCATGCCGGTAGATCCGCCGGATGACATCTCCGTAATCCGGGACAGACATATTGGCGGCCTTGTGCATTTCTCTAAGCGACGGGGCATTCAGGCTCTCAAATCCGATCAGCACGAGAAAACAGCCCGCCCGTTTCATCTTTGCGAGCAATTCGTCATCCCGCGCCACGTCCATGCTGATCTGGCACGCCCATTTCTTTTTTAACGGAGTGATCTTCTCAAATAGTTCCGCCGCCGACGCCCTGTCATAAAACAAATTATCGTCCACAAAAAAAATGATCTTCTCCCGCGCCCTCTTAAGCTCCTCCACAACCTCATCCGCTGATTTTCTGCGCACACACCGATACATCGTCTTGATCGAACAGAAATCGCAGTCGAATTTACACCCCCTGGAAATCTGGCAGATTCCAATTCCGTAATATCTGTGCCGGTAGACAAGCGGGTCATCCACAAAAGCCGCGAGCGGCCTCGTCTCATCGGACACATATTTTCTCTCTGGTTTTCCCGCCGCACAATCTCTCAAAAAAACATCCCACGTTCCCTCTGCGTCCCCGATGAGAACCGTGTCGGCATACGAGAGCATCTCGTCTGGCATAACACTGGCATGAAACCCTCCCATGACAATGACATTCCGTTCAGTCTTATATTTCCTCGAAAGAATATACGCCCGTTTCGCCGTATAAGTCTCCACAGAAAATGCGATGACGTCAGAATCCATCTGCTCTGGCAGCGCTTCCACCCGCTCGTCGATAAATGAGAGCTCGTGCTCCGGCGGAGTCAGGCTGCGGATAATGCCAAACAACAACGGCTTCATGGCATCTGAGCTGACGTGCTCAAACATATTCAATCGGACAAATGTAATTTTCATGCCTCTCTCCATTCGGTCACTGTTTCACATCAAAGGTGGGAAGTTCATCCAGCAGTTCACGGATCGGCGTCATATCCTCCCACTCATCCTCTTCCTCCCATTTTTCTTTCTTCACGAAAACGATCTGTTGTTTCTGTTTCTTTTTTCTCGCTTTCTCATCCGTCTCCGGCAGTCTGGCATAACGGCTGCTCTTTCTGAATTTATCCGCAACACGGCGCAGTCCCGCGATCACATACTGCTTATCTGGGTCCTGGTCACTGACCGCGCGGATTGTCTGGCTGATAACCATGTCCGCCTGCTGTTTGGAGCGGCAACGTTTTAGCTGTTCCTTAAGGATCTCTTTCTTATTCTTCACCCGCACCGCCGTCCGGTACAGAGCCGGCTCATGCGTCCTGAGGTAATTCATTTCCTCAGATGTCAGGCTTTTGCCATCCCGTAATTTTGCCAGAATACGGTTTTTATATGCCGTTTTCTCCTCCTCGCTCATCCCTGCTGCCGGATCCATCAAATCCTCCAGCGCCTTTTTGTAAATGGCGTTTCTCCTCTCCACAGAGGTGAGACCACTTTCTTCCGTTGCCTTTTTTAATGATCGATTCTCTAACATCTTTAATACTCCCTCCATTATTCAAGAGCCATAAATCACTGTTTCCTTTACCATCTAATGATGATATCGTCAGTTTGGTGAAAAGATATTAGATATCAGGTAAATTTACTTGTATTCAAAAAAGACAGCATCCAGAATACTGCCTTTTTCACTTACATCTATCTTTCTTAACTATTATTACCCTCTTCATCCTCTATGCTGTCTAATTTTTCTTTTACAACATCCATCAACTCTACTGAACTGAGTTCACCCTCTTTATTCAATCCGTTAATTCTGTCAACCACTTCCGAATCAAGTTTATTTTTTTCCTCTTCAATAATTGATTTGGCCAGCGTCTTTGACAAATTCTGAAGAGCTTTTTCAAATTTCTCATTTGAATCATCCCAGCTGTAATCCTCTTCTTTTTCAAAATCCGTTATATTATTCCATAATATAAATTTTTTATCTTCTTTTTCGTATGTATATACACACCAACTGGTAACAGTTCCACCGAAACTATTTGCACCCTGCACACCCAAAACAACATTTAGAGCATCATCCGTCACATATGCTTCTCTCAAAACAAAAGAATTCGCGTCTTTTAAATTTTCTTTCGCATCTCTTGACACTGCTGCGACTATATTTTCCCTGAATACAAGATCCTTTTTTTCTTTCTTTGCCTTTTCATATGCTTTTTCATAATTCCCCTGAACCAGATAATCCTCCGGGGAGACAAACAGTTTAGGAATCACATTAACTGCAACAACAGCCAACCCGGCAACAGCAACCAGCGCAGCCAACAAAACAATAATTAATTTCTTGTTCAGTTTTCTCTTTATCTTTTCAACACTTTTCGGTAATACAGCAAAAGCAACCTTCTGACCACATTTGTCACAAAACTGCTGTCCCTCAGTTAAAATCTGGCCGCACTGAACACAATGCTTTACCCCTTTTTTCTCAATACTTCTTCCACAATGCGTACAAAAATCATTCCCTTTCACAATTTCTGTACCACAATACTTGCAAAAACATTTGTCTGTTTCCGGTTTTTGCTCAGCCTCCGCCGCATCTGTTATACTATTCTGTTCCTCTCTATTGCAATAAGGACATTCTAATATCTCATCGCTATAAACATTTCCACATTTTTCACATGTTTTCATCTCGCACGCCTCACTATTTAATCAAAAAATAATACATGAATAGTATAGCAAAATTACTAATTATTGTCAAGAAAACCGATAAATCTACAATCGCTTTGACATGTGTAACAAAACATTTTACCAACAGCTGTCCTCTCCTTAACAAACACCTCCCCAACTATCCTTTCTCATTGCCTCCCCCAGTTCTTCCGCGCCAGCCGCAAAAGAAACAAAACACCGCGGATGCTGAGTTCAATGCACATAGCTACCCACACGCCCCGCAGTCCAAGGCGCGGGGCAAGAAACGCGGCAAGCGGGAGACGGACCGCCCACATGCTGAAAAAATTGATACAACAGGGTATCAGCGTGTCCCCTGCCCCGCGGAACACACCGGAGGCCACAATAGACGCCGCATAAAGAGGCTCCGCAAATGCCTCAATCCGCAACACCTCTGTCCCCAGCTCCCGGATCGCCGGATCCGGTGTGAGAAACCCGATCATAAAAGGCGCAGAAAAATACATGAGTACCCCCATCCCGGCCATGACAGCCATGCCATATCCGGTGGTCAGCCAGCCAAACCGCCTCGTCAGATCTGTCCTCTTTGCGCCGATGCTCTGGCCGATCAGCGTCGTCGCCGCCGAGGCAATCCCAAATCCCGGCATATAGCACAGGCTCTCTGCCGTCACAGCAAAGGAATTGGCAGCGATGGCAATACTCCCCAGCGGGGACACGATTTTTGTCGATGCAACCTGGGCACTGCACATAACGGTCTGCTCAGCCGCCACCGGAAGGGCAATCCGGACAGCATTTTTCAGATCACCCGGG
>CANRMO010000142.1 GCA_947631755.1 uncultured Lachnospiraceae bacterium
CGTTTCCCCAGAGTGGCAAATGTCTTTCGGATATTCTCGCCCAGGTCGCCGTAGAGGAGGCTCGGCTCCGAAGAGGTGTCATAGAGAAATTCCCCCGCCTCCGCGCAGAACTCCACTACTTTTCCCTGATCGACGATGATCATGCACTGACCCTCGTTTACTGCAATAACCGAACCGTTGGACACGATATTGTCATTACCATTATTCTTTGAGCCAAACTTGCTGTTTGTCCGCTTCCTCCCCCGTGTGACCAATACATCCGCATCTATGGATTCACAATAAAAATATTCTTTCCACTGATCCGCTGTAAGCCCCTGGATTGCCCCTGCAATCGCTTTTATAAGTCCCATATGTATCATTCCTCCTGTATGGTAGTAATGGTAGTAAGGAAAGAATGTCAGAAGGCCCTCGGGCCTCCTGGCATTCTATTCTCTGTCATATTCAATTATACATATATTGTCGGAAAATGTCTATCAAATTTTTCCGGCCGCTCTACATCAGGCTCTTGTACAATTCCGTGATATCGGCCACACTCGTCTCCTTCGGATTGCCCGGGCGGCAGGCGTCGTCGTAGGCGGACTGGGCCAGGAACGGGATATCCTCTTCTTTGACGATCTCCCGCAGGTCTTTCGGGATCCCCACGTCCTCTGACAGCTTTCTCACCGCATCCACTGCCGCTTTCCGATACTCCTCCTGGGACATTTTCTCTGTCCCCTCAACGCCCATAGCCTTTGCTATCTCTCTGTATTTCTCCCCGGTGGCATCCGCATTGTACTCCATGACCGTCGGGAGAATGATCGCATTGGCGATGCCGTGCGGCGTGTCATACAGCGCTCCCAGAGGGTGAGCCATCGAGTGGACGATGCCAAGGCCCACGTTGGAAAATCCCATCCCGGCGATATACTGGCCGAGGGCCATGTCCGTTCTTCCCTCCGGCTTGTTCTGAACAGCGTCCCGAAGTGAGCGTGCAATGATCTCGATCGCTTTCAGATGGAACATATCTGACAATTCCCACGCCCCGGCAGTGATGTATCCCTCAATCGCATGAGTCAGGGCGTCCATACCAGTCGCCGCCGTCAATCCCTCCGGCATAGAGGACATCATGTCCGGATCCACAAACGCGACAACCGGGATATCCTTCGGGTCCACACAAACCATCTTGCGGTTTTTCTGCGCGTCTGTGATCACGTAGTTGATTGTTACCTCGGCGGCCGTACCTGCTGTTGTCGGAACAGCAAAAATGGGAACCGACTTATTTTTAGTGGGAGCAACTCCCTCCAGGCTGACCACATCAGCAAAATCAGGATTCTCAATGATAATGCCGATCGCCTTTGCCGTATCCATGGAGGAGCCGCCCCCAATTGCGATCAGATAGTCCGCCCCGGATTTTTTATACGCCTCCACACCGGTCTGGACATTCTCAACCGTGGGATTCGGCTTAATGTCGGAGTACAGCTCATAAGTGAGCCCCGCCCCCTCCAGCACGTCGAGGACTTTCTTTGTTACCCCAAATTTGACTAGGTCCGGGTCCGAGCACACAAATGCCTTTGTAAATCCCCTTCCCTGTGCCTCCGCTGCAATCTCCTGGATTGCACCACTGCCGTGGTAAGATGTCTCATTCAATACAAATCTGTTTGCCATTGCTTTTCCCTCTCTTTCTTATGATATTTCTATTTTACTACTCTGGCTCAAAAATTCAATACAATCTTTTGGCCGCCTGTGCAAAATAGAAAACAATTGCTTATCTGCCGCCGCCACTCAAAATCTGCTCCAGCGCATCCAACAGCTGTTTCACATCAATCGGTTTGGCAATATGTGCGTTCATCCCCATCTCCAGAGCTTTCCTCTTATCTTCCTCAAAAGCATTCGCCGTCATCGCTATAATCGGAATATTTGCCAGCTCTTTGTCCTCAAAACTGCGGATTGCCCTTGTTGCTGTATAACCGTCCATAACTGGCATCTGGATATCCATCACCACAAGACTGTAATAACCGGGGCCTTTCTCGAGAAGCTTATCCCGTGCAATGCTTCCATCCTCTGCCTCCTCAACAAGCAGGCCTGCCTCACCCAGAATTTCTCCTGCGATCTCCCGGTTCAGATCATTATCCTCAACCAGAAGGATCCGCTTCCCCTCCAGAGACATCGTGGCTGCCGGGGTGTTTTCCTGTTTTTCCCCGGCCACAGTTTCCGCCTGCCCCGCCGATACCTTTTTCACAGGAATATATACAATAAACTCTGTTCCCACATCTTTTTCACTGACAACGGAAATAGTTCCACTCATCATCTCCACAAGATTTCTAGTGATCGCCATGCCAAGTCCGGTGCCCTGGACACCGCTGATGGTTGAACTCCGCTCCTGTTCAAACGGTTCGAAAAGGCGCTTCTGAAATTCTTCGCTCATACCGATTCCGGTATCCTTTACACGAAATTCATAAATTGTTTTATCCCCGTCTTTTTCCGGCGTCTCAACAATGCGGACACAGATACTTCCTCCCGGAGCAGTAAACTTCATGGCATTGCTGAGAAGATTCAAAAGAATCTGGTTCAGGCGGAGACTGTCACAGATTATCCGCCCATCCGCCACATCTTCCATATCAATATAAAATTCCAGACTTCGGGACTGCATTTCTGCCGCCAGCATATTTTCTAATTCATTCATCACATCCGGCAAATTACACTCGGTTTCTTCCAGATGAATTTTCCCACTTTCGATACGGCTCATATCGAGTACATCATTGATCAGAGACAGCAGATGGCTGCTGGAGACATCAATCTTTTCAAGGTATCCCTGCACCCGTTCCCTGTTGTCTATATGCGTCAGTGCAAGCGTCGTAAAGCCGATAATGGCATTCATCGGCGTGCGGATATCATGAGACATATTGGAAAGAAACCTTGTCTTTGCCCTGCTCGCACTTTCCGCCCTGAGCAGTGCGTCCTCGATTAATGATTTCTGCCTTATTTCATTTTCCACGGCAACCGTATTGTCCATTGTTACCAGGCTTACATACAGCTTTCCATCCCGCTCCGCCTTAAATACACTGGTAGAATAAACTTTGTGAAATCCGTTTTGGTTTTTCTCCCTGCTTCTAAAATCGCACCGGAAACTTCCGCCGACAGGCATTTCCAACAACTTCTCTGCGCACAGCTTTTCCCTCACCTTCCCCATATCGTCTGGATGAACATAACATTCCTGTCCGTCCAGCCATGCGCTCCAATTCCCTTTTTCATAGGGCGTAATATGGTTATCTGCAAAAGACAGATAAACTGTCGAAAAGTCATCAAGGTCAATCTGCCTGACGCCCTGATACATCCCAGAAGCAGTCATAACAAGCATCTGTTCATACTGGCGCATCTGGTTTTCTTTCCGCTTATGTTCCGTAATGTCCTTGACGTTATTATACGCAATAACATCCCCGCTCTTTTTTTCTGCCGCCAGATAAATACTGCGCCGCACAAAAATTTTCTCCCCTTCCAGCGATTTTGCATAATACTCAAACGCAATCTCGCTTTTACCCTGTTCAAACTGCTTATTCAGATACATCCTGTCGGTATTTTTCAAAAACAGCTCTCTTGAGCTTTCCTCTACATAAGTATCCGCCCACTGTACGATATATGTGTCATAATCGCACGGCAGATGGATCCCCAAAAGTTCTTCCACAGATAACCGGTTCCCGTCTTTGTCCTTCCAGATACCTTCTCCGATCTTATTCTTTGTCAGATTCGCCTCAAACACAATGATGGCATCCGCCAGCACGGCATTTTTATACTCGCCTCTCTCCTCTGCTATTTCCGCAATATTCCGCCTCTCCTTCCGATGCAGATGCACCAGCATAATCAAAACTATGCAAAAAATCAAAAGCAGCTTTATCTCCAGCCGGATCCCGGCATGGTTGGCATCCTGTACCATAGTGACATTCGCCGCCTCCGGAAAAATCTGAATCAGAAACCAGCCGGATTCCGGCAGTCTTGTCATGCACCCCCCGGATTTTGGGCTTCCCATGGTAAACTTAAGGCTGCCCCCGCTCTGCATAGCCAGGCGCATATCATCCGCCAGCTCCTCATCCCCCTGCGCCAGATCGGTAATATCCAACTCCGTGTTGGTGTCCAGAGGAAGGTTACTCGCCACAGCTCTTCCCTCCGGCGTACACAGATAAAGGTTGGCCGGCTCACCAAAATATGTTGCCGTAAGCAGTTTCGCCAGCTTGCTGTCTGCCTGATAGACACCGATCAGAACGCCCACAATCTCCCCCTCAAAAGTAACCGGGGAATAAAACATCAAAAGCGTCTCATGTGTCGCGCGGGAATTAAAGATGACCTCAAGGCCCACATTGCCTTTCATCCCATCCAGATAATATTGCCTGTCTCTTGCATCCGACACGCCGCCCGTAATATTGTGATCCATGCCGTCCTTATCCGCAAATTCAATAAAATCAAATACCGAATCCTGGGCAATCTCGCGCACCAGATCAATATCCACCTCCGGCTGATTCAGCGACTGGCTCAAAAAAGCGCTCAAAATCCGAATGCCATCATACCCATCCGAAAACACATCATCAATCCGCCCGGCAATCTGAATCGTGCTGTCCTGGATGTATTCCATGTTTTGTTCTGTAATCCGCCGTTCATTCTCTCTGGTAAACACCAGAAAAGAAAAAAGAATTAAAAATACAACAACTAAGCAGCCAACTATCTGCTTTGACGGTTTCCACCTCTTTATCAATTCTTGTCTCCTATCATTTTAATCATGACGTTCGTTCTTTCTTCATTATATCGCAATGGTTACAATAATACAAATCAATTGCATCACTTCGGTAAAGAGTCCCTTAAGCACAGCGCCCCGTACCCCACGCTGGCATTTGGATACTGGGAAAAAGCATCCAGCGGCCTCGCCCCCCGGATAAGGTATGCCTTTACTTTCTGCCCGTAGAGATAGGGGTCCTTTCCGTCAATGATCCCATACTGCATGAGGAGAGCCGCACTGCCTGTCACAAAGGGACAGGCCATTGACGTCCCCGTCCTCGCCGTATAGCCTCCCCCCGGGGCACAGGACATAATGCCGACACCCGGCGCCGCCAGGTCGGGCTTTACCAGCCGGCAGTATGCCGGCGCCGCCCTCTGGCAGTTCACCCCGCGCCCGGAAAACGCCACATAACTCGCCGTATTGCTGTCATAGGCACCGACCGTGACCGGAAGATTTGCGGTAGACGGTATCGTCAGCGTATTATAGACATTGGGGACGAGAAAACCGGTGTCCGGATTTATGCTTCCGCCACCGGGCAGCCAGAGATTGACACTTCCCTGTACGATCTTTACCGGCGAGAGGTATAATTTCCATATGCCATCGGCCACATTTGTCTGCACACTCCCCGGGACAAGCTCCAGATAAATCTCCTGGTCTACACTATAAGGCGCAGGGTCCCCCGCATAAACCAAAATCTGAGTCCCATCCAGCACATAAGAATAACTCCCCTGGATATTTTCCGAGAGCACCACCCGGTCCCCCATCGGGCTCTCCAGCGTGGCCCGGAACAGATCCGAAAAATTCTTCCAGATCTGAAGTCCGACACTAAATTCCCCGGAAGCCACCGTAAACTCAACAAGGTAATCCTGTCCCTCCGTCAGCTGGACAAAGGCATGCCTCGCCCGGTCCCCCTCATTTCCGCTGCCGATACAGATGGTATTCCGTCCGACAGCGGCCGCTATATCCAGATAAGTCTCCAGAAGCGACGTCCCGTCATGGGACCCGTAATTGTTGCCGTAGCTGAGATTCAGCGCCAGAGGCTGGCCCCACTCCATCGCCGTCCTCACACAGAAATCTACCCCGGCCATGAGATCCGCCGTCTGCGGAAAACCGTTTTTGCTCTGTCCCCGGAGTTTTACCACAAGAAGATCAGACTCAAAGGCAACTCCTCTCTGCTCCCCTCTGCTCGCTCTCCCATTTCCCGCGGCAATCCCTGCCACATGAGTCCCGTGCCCGCTCAGGTCACGGGAGGGAAATCTCTCCTCCGACTCAAGAAATTCATTGATCTGCTCTCTGGAAAAATATGTCCCTCTGGCATATCCGGACGGTGGTTCCCCCACTGTCGCGGTCTGGTCCCAAAGCCCTGCCAGTCTCGTAGTGCCGTCCTCATTTTGAAAATCCGGGTGGTAAATGTCAATTCCGGAATCAATGATCCCGACCAATATCCCCCGTCCACTCAGATTCCACGGATTTCTCTGGAGCGGCGGGATACAGGAGACAATTTTCGCATCATATACCGCAAAATCCAGCGCCTTTGGCTTTTCTATATACTCCACCACCGGGTCTGCCGCCAGTGCCATCAGCTGCGCCCTTGTGACCTCTGCGATGGCATAGCCGCCAAGGAGAAATGTGACATCCCCATATTTCTCCTTGGC
>CANRMO010000143.1 GCA_947631755.1 uncultured Lachnospiraceae bacterium
GCCGTAAGAGCCGTGGGGTGGTTTACGGATGTGTGGATGAGGATCTGCGGGGATAAAAACCCGGCCTCTTATGAGGTTTTTCATTCATTATCTACCGAGTTTGCCAGAAGATTTAACGAACACAATCCTGACTCCACGGAAATATATTATCAGAGTTTTGCTTTTGTCATGAAGTATTGTTTCAGTGATATGCTCCTGTTTCTGCCCTATCTTGTCGTGGCTGCGTTTGAGGGGAAGAATGACGGCCTTCTGGCTCCGCGGGCGGTCCGCTGGGGAGAGTTCCGGGGGATCTATACCGGGGCGGGACGGCGGGGAGTTTCCCACTGTGATGAGGTCGATCTGCGCAGGCACGCCCTGTCGCGGAAACCGGCAGGGGAAAATGAGATCTCAGACATGCCGGGATTTTACTGCCGGGTGGTGAGGGAATTGGGGGCAAAAGGATTTTAAAGGATGAGGAATGTCATATGCGGATAGTGAATCTGGTCGAGAATACCGCGGGGAGACCCGGCTGTTTATCGGAGCACGGACTGAGTTTTTATATTGAGACAAACAAACACCGGCTTCTGGTTGACACGGGGGCTTCCGGCGCCTTTATCAAAAATGCCGGAATATGCGGCATCGATTTAAAAAAGATAGATTTGCTTATACTGAGCCACGGGCATTACGACCATGCGGGAGGCATACTGGAATTTGCCGCGATAAATCCCGGCGCAGATATTTATATGCAGAGGAAAGCGTTAGGAGAGTATTATCACAGGACGGAGGAGGGGGAGAGATATATCGGTGTCGATCCGAAAATTTCGGAGCTGCCGCAGCTCACTCTGCTGGAGGGGGACTGCCGCCTGGATGATGAACTCGCCCTGTTTGCCGGGGTGACGGGAAAGAAGCTGTGGCCGGAGGGAAATCTGGAGCTGAAGTGCCGGAGAGGCGGGTCATTTGTCCAGGATGATTTTTCCCATGAGCAGTATCTCGTGGTTTCGGAGGGAGATTTGCACGTCCTTGTCTCTGGCTGTGCCCACAACGGAATACTAAATATTCTCGAGAGATATGAGGCTCTGTATGACGGCGCGCCCTCTGCGGTGATCAGCGGCTTCCACATGCGAAAGAAAGGCGGGTATCTGCCGCAGGATGTGGAAGTGATGGAAGAGACGGCCAGGGAATTGAAAGAGAGGGATACTGTGTACTATACGGGGCACTGCACGGGGGAATACCCGTTCGAGGTGATGAAGGCGATACTGGGAGAAAAGCTGGTTTATGTGCACAGCGGAGATGAGATCAGGCTCTCTTTCCTTGAGAAAGGATCATGAATTTCGATAAAAATAAAACCGCCCTTTTAGGCGGTTTTTGTTGGAATGGAGTATACGGGACTTGAACCCGTGGCCTCCACACTGCCAGTGTGGCGCGCTCCCAACTGCGCCAATACCCCATACATAAATGATATTGAATAACGGATAATCGGAGTAACAGGATTTGAACCTGCGACCTCACGGCCCCCAGCCGTGCGCGCTACCAAACTACGCCATACTCCGTATTATGCAGAGGACATTCTGTTTTTTTAAAAGAAATGCCATACACTAGATTTAACTATATCACAGATCTGTGTTTTTTGCAAAACAATTTTTAAAAAATTTTACTAGCCCCAATTTTACTGGGGGGCGGGGGAGTTGACTTTTCAGGAGTAATCTGCTAATCTGTGAAAAAGATGTAGAGAAAAGGAGAACGGTTTATGCAGATTTTATTTTATATTCTTTTGCTGGTGGTCGGTTTTATCGCTCTGATCAAGGGAGCAGATTTCTTTGTAGATGGAAGTGCGGGGATTGCCCGCCTTTTTCATGTGCCGGGGGTGATCATTGGACTGACGATCGTGGCCATGGGGACAAGCGCTCCGGAGCTGGCGGTCAGTGTCTCGGCGGGGCTTTCCGGCTCAAATGCCATTGCCGTCAGCAATGTAGTCGGATCTAATATTTTCAATCTCCTCAGTGTTCTGGGGATCTGCGCCATCATGAGGCCCCTGCCGGTGGATGAGGGGATAAAAAAGAGAGATTTTCCGATCTCGCTGGCCGCCACTCTCTTAGTTGGCATTTTCTGCGGCAATCTTGTCTTTGCGGGAAAGATTGCCAATTTGCGCGATGTTGCTGCACAGGCCGGTACTCTGGGGCGGTGGAACGGACTTGTCCTTTTGGTATTATTTACTTTCTATATTGTTTATACCATTTACCTGGCAAAGAAGAACCCGGTCACGGAGGAAGAGGAGGCGGAGACGATGCCGCTCTGGAAGAATATTCTGTTTATCCTATTTGGGCTGGCGGCCATCGTCATCGGGGGTCAGCTCGTTGTCAATAATGCGAAAGCGCTTGCCCTGGCCTGGGGGATGAGTGAGACACTGGTGGGACTGACGATTGTTGCCATCGGGACAAGCCTGCCGGAGCTGGTTACCTCGGTCGTCGCCTCCGGCAAGGGGCAAAACGGCATGGCCATCGGCAATGTGGTGGGATCGAATATTTTCAATCTTTTACTGATCCTTGGCCTGTCGGCCACACTCCACCCCATACAGATTTCTCTGGCGTCATTTGTGGACATGGGCATGTTGTTAGGCGTGAGCCTGATCGTCTATGCCTTTGTGTGTTCCGGAAAAAAGGTGAACCGGGCCGAGGGTGGGATCATGGTGCTGATGTATGTTGCTTATACCGCCTATGCGATCGTCCGGTAAGGACACAGGTTTTGGTATATAGTGCGGAGAAAATGAGAGAATAGGACGGAAGATAGCCTGTAAATTACTAACATGCGGTATTGCTTTGCAGCATATCGCGTTTTCGTAATTTACAGGCTATATTTTTCTTACTTAACAGATTATGGTTGTGCATATTTCACAAAAATGAATTTGATTGTTTGTGGAAGATTTTGACTGAAAATGATTGACACTGAAAGAATGTGAGCGTATAATACAGATATCATAAGAAATTGGAGGTGAGGGGATGCTCACAGAAGAACGGCTTCAGCTCATCCAGGAACTGGTAGAAAAGAGAAACAGCATATCGATCCAGGAGTTAATGGCGGAACTGGATATTTCGGAATCAACGGCCCGCCGTGATATTGCTCTGTTGGATGAGCAGGGGAGGATCAATAAAGTGCGCGGCGGCGCGATGGCAAAGGATGGGCGCTATTTAACAAAAGATGACACGGTGTCCAGCCGGCAGGATAAAAATTTAGAGGAAAAAAGAAGGATTGCCCGATATGCCGCATCCCTCATTACTGCCAATGATTTTGTTTTCCTGGATGCGGGGACAACGACAGAACTTATGATTGAGTATCTGACAGAAAAAAATGCAGTGTTTGTGACGAATGCCGTTTCTCATGCAAAGAAACTTTCCCATAGAGGATATACTACATATATCCTTGGCGGAGAGTTCAAGGCGACAACAGAGGCGATCGTGGGGGAAGAGGCAGTAGAGTGCCTGCAAAAGTACAATTTTTCAAAAGGCTTCTGGGGAACAAATGGTGTCAGTGCAGAGAGCGGATTCACGACTCCGGATCTGAGAGAGGCAATGATCAAAAAAACATCTATGCAAAAGTGTGCAGAATGTTATGTGCTCTGTGATCCGAGTAAATTTTCGCAGATTTCATGTGTAAAATTTGCTGATTTTGCAAATGCTTTCATTATTACTACAGAATTGAGTGAAGATGTTGTGCCGTTCTGCCAGGATTATGTTGCGAGCAACAATGTATTGGAGGTGAGAAAGTGATCTATACAGTAACCTTTAATCCGTCACTGGACTATATCGTCAGTGTGGATGATTTCAGGGCGGGCCAGGTAAACCGCACCACGGAGGAGATTATTTATCCGGGAGGGAAAGGGATCAATGTATCTATTGTGCTGAAAAATCTGGGATTTGACAGCACGGCTCTTGGATTTCTGGCGGGTTTTACCGGCGACGAGATTCGCAGGCTCATGGAAAAACAGGGAATTAAGGCAGAGTTTATTTATGTTCCCACTGGTTTTTCTCGCATCAATATGAAACTCCGTTCCCGGGAGGAGAGTGAGATTAACGGCCAGGGACCGGCGATGGGAGAGGAAGATGTCCGCAAACTGTTCCAGAAATTGGAGGAGCTGAAAGACGGGGATATTCTTGTCCTGGCGGGGAGCATACCGTCATCCCTGCCGGAATCAATTTACATGGATATCATGAAAGACCTGCAAAAAAAGGATATTCTGATCGCGGTGGACGCCACAAAAGACCTGCTGGTCAATGTGCTCCCCTATCATCCCTTTCTGGTCAAACCAAATAACCATGAGCTGGGAGAGATTTTCGGGCGGCCGCTCACAGATAAAAAAGATGTCATACATTATGCCGGGAAACTGCAGGAAAAAGGGGCGAGGAATGTGCTTGTCTCGATGGCGGGGGACGGCGCTGTGCTGGTAGCTGAGAATGGCAGTGTGTATGAGCGGAGGGCCCCTGAGGGGAAAGTTGTAAATTCAGTGGGGGCCGGAGATTCCATGGTTGCGGGATTCCTGGCGGGATATCTCGAGTCCGGGGACTATGAAAAAGCCTTTTTGATGGGGATTTGTACCGGGAGTGCCAGCGCATTTTCAGAAGGGCTGGCGACGAGGGAATCAGCGGAAAAAATAATGAATGAGCAAATTTTATAGGAGGTGGTCATATGAGGATAATTGATTTACTGGACAGGGAGAGTATCTGTCTGGATGGCAGTGCGCCAAATAAAAAAGATGCGCTGGACAAAATCGTTGACCTGATGGCAAAGAGCGGCAAGATCAATGACGTCAAAACATACCGGAAAGGCGTGTATGCGCGGGAAGAGGAGGGGACGACCGGCATCGGTGAGGGGATCGCGATTCCCCACTGCAAGTCGGACGCTGTGAGCAGGCCGGGACTGGCGGCTATGGTTCTCCCGGGAGGGGTGGACTTTGACTCCCTGGACGGGCAGCCGGCCAATCTGATGTTTCTGATCGCGGCGCCAAATACAGAAGATAATGTTCATCTGGATGTGCTCAGCAAGCTCTCTACGCTTCTGATGGATGAGGATTTCACAAATGGTCTCCGGAATGCGAAGACGGTGGATGAGTTTCTCTCTGTCATTGATGAGGCGGAAAGTGATAAAAACAAAGAGGAGGAGACGGCTGATTCCCTGGCCGCGGGATCAGGAAACGGGGGGAAATATGTTCTTGCTGTCACTGGGTGCCCGACGGGGATCGCCCATACTTATATGGCGGCTGAGGCGATCGAGAAGAAAGCGAAAGAACTGGGATACCGCGTGAAAGTGGAGACAAGAGGTTCCGGCGGGGCGAAAAATGTCCTGAGCGGGAGAGATATCGAAGAGGCAGACGGGATTATTGTGGCGGCGGACACGAAAGTGCCAATGGACCGCTTTGCGGGAAAACGGGTCGTTGTGACAAAGGTGGCGGACGGCATCAATAAACCGGGAGAGCTCATAGAAAAAGCACTGAGCGGGAGCGCGCCGGTATACGAGGCGGGTTCCGGCAGTGCGGATCCCGGGGATGAGGGCGAAGAGAAAGGCGGTATTGGCCATCAGATCTACACTCATCTGATGAGTGGTGTGTCGCACATGCTTCCCTTTGTCATCGGCGGCGGTATACTGACAGCAATCGCGTTTCTCATTGATACACTCTGCGGATACGGGTCCAGTGGTGGAGGAAATTTTGGGAGCATGACGCCGCTGTCAGCGCTGTTTAAGTACATTGGAGGTCTTGCTATGGGACTGATGGTACCGGTGCTGGCGGGCTACATTGCCTATTCCATTGCTGACCGCCCCGGCCTCGCAGTCGGGTTTACCGGCGGCCTCCTGGCGTCAAATGGAAATGCAATCCTGGCAGACTATGTGTTCAGCGGAAAGGAACTGGGTGGTTTTTCCTCCATTATTTCCCGGTTCGCCTTTGTGGGGCCGGACAGCGGAAACACGGTCAGCGGGTTCCTCGGAGGGATCGTGGCGGGATTCCTGGCGGGATTTATCGTCCTGGCACTCAAGAAACTGTGTGATAAGCTGCCGGATGCCTTGGATGGCATCAAGCCGACGCTTATTTACCCGCTTGTGGGAATGTTTATCACAGGTATTCTGATGACGATAATTTTCAACCCGCTGATCGGGCTCGTCAACACAGGGCTGGCAAATATGCTGAATGCGCTGAACCATGCAAATCTGATCGTTCTCCTCGGACTGATCCTCGGTGCGATGATGGCCATTGATATGGGCGGCCCGATCAACAAAGCGGCCTATGTCTTCGGTACTGGCATGCTGGCGCAGGCTTCCCAGCTCATGGAAAACGGGGCGCAGATGAGCGATCCCGCTGTGCAGGCCTGTTATATCGCCATGGCAGCTATCA
>CANRMO010000144.1 GCA_947631755.1 uncultured Lachnospiraceae bacterium
CGGATATGTGCCCACGTACAGATATCCGCACCGAGCCCCACATCATAAATGGCCTTTACCCCCTGGTTTCTCAGCCACTGAAGCGCGTGGCGCCAGTTCCCGTCAAAAGCGATCTTAATGGCGGGGGCGGCGATCATCTCAACCTCTTCCCCTCTCTTTAGCGCATCCAGAAACTCCTCCATATCATCCTTAAAATATCTTGCCTTGTGCGTACACGCATTGATACAGGCGCCGCACCGGATGCACTTTTCGTCATCAATCTCAATCCGCAGTACCCCGGATTCATCAAACGATCCGATATTGGCATCCCCCACAGGGCATACCCGGACGCAGGCATTACAGCCGACACACTTATCCTTTTTTACATTAATAATGCTCAACGCATCTTCCTCCTATTCAGATTTTTTCCGTACTCCTCAGTGCATAATATAAAAATTATATAATATCATGAAAACCGTGTCAAGTAATCCAAACGCTCCGGGCCGATCTGGAAAACACTTTGTGCTCTCTCAGGACGCAAAACATTCAGGCACGGTTACTGACCTCAATCAATTTCTCCAATGTGCGCATCGCCTTTCCTGAGTCAATCAGTTCCGCCGCCAGGCGGATTCCCTCTCCTATCGTCTCTGCCTTTTCTCCGATGCAGAGCGCCGCCCCGGCATTCATGAGGACCGCATTCCTTTTATGGCCCGTTTCTCCGTTAAGTATCGCCCGCGTAATCGCGGCATTTTCTCTCGGCGTCCCCCCGGCGAGATCCTCTCTTTTGCACCGCTCAAACCCGAAATCTTCCGGGGCAATAGTATAATTTTTGTACCAGCCGTCCCGGAACTCACAGACCGTTGTGGGCGCACTCATGGAAATCTCATCCAGTTTATCCTGACCGTACACTACCATGCCGCGCCTTACACCGAGGTTAATGAGCACCTGCGCCAGAGGCTCCACCAGGTATCCGTCATAGACTCCAAGCAGCTGCATTTTAGGGCTGCCAGGGTTTGTGAGTGGGCCGAGAATATTAAATACGGTGCGGAACCCGAGCTCTTTGCGGATGCTGCCCACATACTTCATAGAGGTATGGTATTTCTGCGCGAAAAAGAAACACATGCCGACTTCCTCTAACAATTCCCTGCAAAGCTGCGGGCTCTGCTCAATATTCACGCCCAGCGCCTCCAGGCAGTCCGCCGTCCCACACTGGGAGGACGCCGCCCGATTCCCGTGTTTTGCCACCTTTACCCCCCCTGCAGCGGCAACGAGCGCAGATGTCGTGGAAATATTAAAACTGTGGGCATTATCCCCCCCGGTTCCGACAATTTCAAATAATTCCATATCGGTTTCTACCCTTGTTGCGTGGTCGCGCATGGCGGCAGCGCATCCCGCGATCTCATCTGTCGTTTCTGCCCTCGCACTCTTTGTGGAAAGTGCTGCCAGAAAAGCCGCGTTCTGTGTCGGTGAGGTCTCTCCACTCATTATCTCATTCATCACTGCATATGCCTCATCATAGCTGAGATCTTCTTTGTTTACGATTTTTATGATTGCCTCTTTGATCATAATCCTGCTCCTTTTTCATTTACAAATATTTATTATCCGTCTCTTTCCTTCCACACCAGCCAGGAAACAAAAACTTTCTCGTACACATAATCCTCACAGGGAGCGCCGTACACGTTCATGCGCGCGGCCCGCACGGTTTCTTTTTTCTCTTTCCCACTGTCTCTCTCCCCACCCCCGTCTGCCACTTTGGAAGGTTTCTCCTCTCTCATGGAAAATCGATGGTCTTTCAGCGACATACGGCATTTTGATTTCTTAGAATAGGAGCTGTCATTTAATCCTGTGATATCAAAAATATACTGATTCTCTCCCATTTTTTTATCCCGTATCACCTCCATCTCACCGCCAAAACCGAGATAAGAGTAAAAGCACTCAGGATCTTCCATCTCAGCCTGTCTCATTCCACCTCCCTCTTCCGGCAGCTCATAACAGGACATGTGTGAGCGGACGATCCCACTCCCGAGACTCCGCTCCAGTAAGACTTCTGGCCTGCCATTTTCATCCAGGTCCGTGACAAAGAATGATAAAAAGTTTGTACAATCATCATAATCAATGTAGAATAATCCTGGAATTTCCCGTGCAATCTGGCGCAGGCAGTCTATCTCCTCTTTAGGCAGGGCTGCCTCCCACGCCGTCAGATCCACAGCCCACTCCGCCGCAAATTCTCCCAGAGAGTGCCCGAGCTCCTCCAGCAGTTGTTTCCGCCCCATCTTTTCGAGTTCACCGGATTCCATGCGGTAATCATCTGCAAAAGAAATGTACGCTTTTTTCATCCCCTCGTACTGTTTTCCGGCCATCTTCCCATATTCCGCCTCTGAAATTTCTTCACCCTTTTCCCCATAATAGGTAAAATCAAATTCATTGTCTTTTTTCAGCTCGCTCATCTGAGAGCGGTATTCCTGCGCCTGCACCCCGCAGCCAGACAGCGTGAGGTCATACCAGGTTGTCCCCACTTCTCCCACACTCTGCCCCAAAGAGTCATATACATCCAGGTGCCACTCCCCCGCTTTTTCATCATAAAATGCGCGCATCGGACTCTCCGAAAAATCCGGGGCGGCCTCTTCTTCGCATTTCCACCGGACCAGTTTTCCAGAATCCCCGTCAACCTCATAAATCTCATAGACTGTAAAATGCCCGGTGCCGCCGGTAAATCTGACAAAGATCTCCAGGTAGCCGTCCTGGTCGAGATCTGTCACGGAATACGCAAACTCATCTATATCCGAATCCAGCCCCATATTCCACTGCTTTTTATTGTCCGCAATGATCTCCAGCTATTTCTCCTCCGGCATTTTCAGAGAAGTGCCCACTGGCTTCCTCTCATCATTCTGCACCATATTGACAAGCTCCGGATCCACAGCCGTTCCCCCGCTTGTTTCCACCGAGGCGCCGGACACACTCTGCACAGCTCCTGTCTTTCCCCCACAGGCTGTCAGTCCCGCCGCCAGCACACAGATTCCGAGCACGGCGAGCCACTTATATCTCATAAATGACCACTTCCCCTCTTTAGACATTATATTTCATTTTATCACTATATTTTATTTTTGAAAAGAAGAAAATTTGTTTGCGTAATGGGAAAAAAGGGAGTATAATAAAGACCTGTCAATAACAACAGAATGGAGGAATATTATGAAAAAGAAACTCGTCGTATTAACAACCTGCTTTACACTGCTCTTAACCGCCTGTAGTTCCAGTCCCGCACAGCAGATCGCGGACACGGTAAAGGAGAGCGCAAAATCTTCACTGCCCACAGATGCACCTGAGCCGACTGCCACTCCCGAACCGGAGGCACCAACTCTGGCACTCGGAAAAAAAGCTACTGTAAATGACTGGAAGATTACAGTAAAAAAAGCAGAGAAAAAAACAAAGATCAAAAACGGGGAATACCGTGTCTTCGAGGCAAAGAAAGACAATGCTTATGTGGTAATTACGGCAACCGCCCGCAACAACGGCAAAAAAGAGGACACGTTCCTTCCGAGAGTCGGCTACGAGGACAAGGCCGTGACAGCCACGCTGTATTATAAAGACTACGAATATAACCCGAGTGATCTTCTCGGCTATGACAAAGATCTTGTGGCCGAAAAAATAAAACCTCTCACAAGCAAATCCGGCATTATCGTTTTCGAGGTGCCAAAAAAAGTGGCAAACGCCAAAAAAGACGTGACATTAAAGATCGGCACAAAGAGTAATCACGTGATCTATACTCTGAAATAATAAAATACGGCTGAAAAACCGCCGGGACCGGAATCCAGAATCCGTTCCCGGCGATTTTCATTCTATAGGAGAATGGCTTAATAACTTCCCTCCGGACACTCTGGCGAGATAAACAGCTGTCGGCACCGCCACAAGCACGCATGTCCCCCACCGGACCGCTGCGGACTGAATGGCGAGAACATCAATAGCCGCCTCTGCGATGACAATGCCTAAAAAACAGAGCAGCCATTTCACTGGTACCACACAAAAATGTACCAGCCGGTATGAGACGACAAGATGAAGAGCCAGATAACACATATAGGAAAACAATGTTGTGTACGCCGCGGACAGATATCCAAACTGCTGAATAAAAATATAATTCGCAATGACATTTATGCCCGCCGCACAGGCTGTCCCCGCCATTACATATATAGTTTTCCCGGAATAATACTCGCTCTGGACGACTATATTATACAAAAATAATATAAATCCGCCTGCTGCCATAGGGATTGCGGCAAACTGCCCCAGACAATACTTTGATCCGCCAAGTACCCGGATCATTTCCGGCGAAACTGCCATCAGGCCCACCACAAATATCATAAACAGCGCACTGATCCGGGTTGCACATGTCTGTATCTTTTTCGTGCTTCCATTGCTCATTTCTCTGTAGAACCATGTTCTCCACGCCGTTGCGATTGAATCCGTAATAACTGCCAGAATTAAATTTATGTTTCCAGCCAGACTATAGATCCCTGCTGCCGAATCGCCCACAAATTTTTGTATCATAATCCTGTCTGACTGTGCCAGAAGAACCTGTGAGATTCCGTGGGGGACAATGGGAATGCTGTAGCGGAGCGCAAAATTCCAGTACTTTCCACAGTATGACGGCCTGCTTTTTTTATAAAAGACAATCAGCAATGTAACTGCGATCACAAATAAAATAATCGTAGATCCGGCAATGCGTCCATATTCGCGTTTCTCTGAAAATACTGTGAAAATTAAAAAGATGGAAAGGCAGACATTGCCGGCCGAATTGGCAAATGCCACTGCCAGGTATCTGCGATAGGCATATTCCAGACTTATCCGGCTATTGTAAAGGGCAAAGACAGCGCTGCTAAAACTATAGATGATAAGTAAATAAACCGCCGGTTTCCCAAATCCCATCCAGCCGGCCAGCCAATCCCCGAAAAAGAAACAAATTCCCAGCATGACAAATACGTTCACAACGTAGATCAGAGAAATGGATGACGTGTACCGGTCAATTTCTCCCTTAAACTCCATATTGGCGCTCTGGATACTGGCATGCATGGCAAAACCAGCCAGCACAAACAAAATGGATTCGTATGACACAAAGACATTGTAAATGCCAAATTCTTCTGTGGTCATAATATGGCTGAAAACGGGAAGCGTAAAAAATCCTATGCCCTTGACTAAAATATTTGCCGCTGTATAACCGATCCCCGCCTTAAATGCACTTTTTTCTTTCACTCCCTCACTCCCCTCCGAAATCCTGACAAGTTATCTGCCGTATGTTTCACAATATCGCGCCATATTTCCTCCATACTGTTTTTATCATTCCAATAACGTCCTCTTATGTTCTCATACTGAGAGTCCTTTGCCCTCTCCGGCTCATTTATATAATATCTGACCGCATCTGCGAGCTCCTCCGCAGAAAAAAGTTTCGGCCCGCACATTATCTCATCCGGATCCAGAGCAAATCCTCTGTCTCCATCTCTGTACTCTTCATAATCAGGGACATAATACAGAACTGGTTTTTTGTGGTATACCGCATCATTTGCCACAGAGGAATAATCGGTAACAAGCATTGTGATATGAGGCATTATCACGTTAATATCAAAATCAGGGCCGAGCGATAAAACATTCCCTGACAGGCCCGCCTCCAGATTATTTGTCTCATCTGCCTGGTGGGTTTTCTGGATCCAGAGAATGTCGTTTTCCTCTAAGGCCCCGCTCAATTTACCGTTGAGCCCGCCAAAGACAGACTCTGCCCCTGCATCACGGAATGTCGGGAGATATAAAATGACCTTGTGATAACAATTTATTTTTCTGAGAACCATTCTCTCATTCTCCGTCAATTCAGGGCAGGGACAATTGCGCGGATAACCACTCTCAATGAAGTGATCCCGGGGCAGCAAAAGACATCTCTGTATCACATCAATGCTGGCCGGTGTCGTTGACAGATGGAAACAGTCCTCCCAGCCGCCCGGTTCCATTATTAACCGAAAAAGCCGGCAGTGCATTCTCAGAAATTCCATGATCCGGCAAAAAAGGGGATGTCTTTTTCTTTTCCTCAGATACTCATTGCTCGTACACTCCACACCCTTTATCCCGGCCACCGCATGCCATAAATTGATCCTGACCGCCCGGTAGGAATACTTTCCTTCTATGTCGCCGAATCTGCCATTATAGCTGTAACCGGCATTGCAGATAATATGATATCCCGCTTTTTTGTGGTACCGGACCGCCTCTTCCGTGTCCATTAAACAGACTTCATAATCCATCGCGCGCAGCAGATTAAAAACATCCCGGCTGCGGGTAGCCCACACGACATGCGTCAGCCCCAGGCTCTCCC
>CANRMO010000145.1 GCA_947631755.1 uncultured Lachnospiraceae bacterium
GGTGCCGGGGTTGCCACCGCAATCAGTGAGATCACCGGAGGAAGTGTTCCGCTCATCTATTTCATCCGCCCGAACCGCAGCCTTCTCCGGCTGGAGAAGCCGAAAATGGCCTGGCGTGTGCTGGGACATGCCTGTGTGAATGGCTCCTCTGAGCTGATGACAAATGTGTCTATGTCGCTGGTGAATATGCTCTACAATTTTCAGCTGATCCGCTTTGCCGGGCAGAATGGGGTGGCGGCTTATGGGACGATCATGTATGTGAACTTCTTTTTCGTGGCGGTCTTTATCGGTTACGCCATCGGGAGTGCGCCGATTTTTGGATTCCATTACGGGGCGCAGAATCGCGATGAACTCGGGAATATGTTCCGCAAGAGCCTGCGGATCATACTCATCGCCGGAGTCAGTATGATCGCGCTGGGATTTCTTATGTCCGGGCTGCTGGCAAAAATATTTGTCGGCTATGACGCAGAGCTCTTTGCGCTGACAAGGCGGGGATTCAGAATCTATTGCTGTGCATTTTTGTTTATGGGGTTCAATATCTTTGGCTCGGCCTTTTTTACCGCCCTGGGCAATGGACCCGTCTCTGCGCTGATCTCATTTCTCAGGACGCTTGTTTTTCAGATTGCGGCAGTTCTCTTGCTGCCCATATTTTTTCAGATTGACGGGGTCTGGTTTGCCATTGTTGCAGCGGAGCTGGCAGCACTGTTTGTGACCGCCGGATTTCTGGCCGGGATGAGGAAACGGTATGGATATTAGGGAAAAAATTCAAGGGCGTTGAAAAATTTTAAGTGACGTGGTAAAATAGTTTTAAACAAAATAAGTTTTTGTTAAATAATGTGAGGAGATTGTCGTTATGTCTATGAAAATCGGGAGAAATGACCCTTGCTGGTGCGGCAGCGGAAGGAAGTACAAAGCCTGCCATCAGAGATTCGATGACAGGATACAGATGGTTGCTGCTACAGGGCGTCCGGTTCCGAATCACGAGATCATAAAAAATGCGGAGCAGATTGAGAAAATAAAGGAGAGCTGTAAAGTAAACATTGCGATCCTGGACTACCTGGAAGAGAATATTCATGAGGGTATGAGTACTGCTGAGATTGATAAGATCGTGTATGAGATGACGACAGATATGGGGGGGATTCCGGCTCCCCTGAATTACCAGGGATATCCTTACAGTGTGTGTACATCTCTAAACGATCAGGTGTGTCACGGATTTCCGTCGGAAAAAGTTGTGTTGAAATCCGGCGACATAATGAATGTGGACTGCTCTACTATTCTGGACGGTTATTTTTCGGATTCTTCGCGCATGTTTTGTATCGGTGAAATCGGAGAAGAAAAGGAACGGCTTGTCCGTGTAACAAAAGAGTGCGTGGAAATAGGACTTCGGGAGGTGAAACCGTGGGGATTCCTCGGCGATATGGGGCAGGCTGTCCACGACCACGCCTTTGCCAACGGCTACACGGTGGTGAGGGAGATCGGCGGCCACGGTGTGGGCCTCGAATTCCATGAGGATCCGTGGGTCAGCTATAACAGCAGGCGCGGTGAGGAGATGCTGCTGGTTCCGGGAATGATTTTTACGATAGAGCCGATGGTAAATATGGGCGGTGTTGAGATCTACACAGATCCGGCAAATGACTGGGAAGTTTACACAAAAGACCATAAACCGTCAGCCCAGTGGGAGATTATGGTGCTTGTGACAGAGGATGGAAATGAGGTTCTCTGCTACTGAGAGTGATCAGGAGGATTCATTATATGTATCGATATAAAGACAGAGTGTCTTTCAGCCGCATGGATTACCGGGGGCTCCTCAGTGTATCCGGTGTGGTGGATACCATGCAGGATTGCTGTATGTTCCACAGTGAGGAGGTCGGACATTCCTCGCAGGATTTATTGAAGAAAAACCGGGCATGGTTAGTGAATTCCTGGCATATTATATTTGTCAGGCGGCCAAAGATGGGGCAGGAATTCTGGGCGTCTACATGGGCGCACCAGTTTCGGGGGACCCTGGGATCCCGGAATTTTCTTCTGGAATCCCTGGAGGGTGAAGTTCTCTGCTATGCGGATTCCCGATGGTTTTATGCTGATGTTACCACCGGAAAACCGGTGCGTATTGACCCGGAGGAGATTGAGGCGTATCCGGTTGAGCCGAGATATGACATGGAAAAAGTTTCGAGAAAGATAACCTGTCCCGACGGGCTGGAGCTGAGACAGACGGTCACGGTGTGCCAGAGTTATCTTGATACAAATGGCCATGTGAACAATGGCCAGTATATCCGGCTGGCTGCCAATGTTCTGCCTGTAGATTTTGATGTGGCAGTGCTGTGTGCCGAGTACCGGCTGGCTGCCCATATGGGGAACGATCTATTTATCCGCACGACAGAGCAGGATGGCTCTTTCTATGTTGTCATTACGGATGAGCAGGAAAATCCGTATTTTCTCAGTCAATTTAAGCCAAAGGCGTAAGATTCTGTAAACATATTTGGGGAATAGTTTAAAAAGAAAAGAGGTCAGATTATGAGCAGTTACAAGATAAACACAAAATGCGTGCAGTCGGGTTACACACCGGGCAATGGGGAACCGAGGCAGATTCCCATTATCCAGTCCACAACATTTAAGTATGACACGAGTGAGGACATGGGGAAACTCTTTGATCTGGAGGCTGAGGGGTATTTTTACACTCGTCTCCAGAACCCCACCAACGATTATGTGGCGGCGAAGATCGCTGATATGGAGGGCGGAACGGCGGGGATGCTTACCTCGTCCGGGCAGGCCGCTAATTTCTTCGCTTTGTTCAATATCTGCGAGGCAGGCAGCCACATCGTGGCATCTTCCTCGATTTATGGGGGGACATTCAATCTGATCTCTGTGACAATGGCAAAAATGGGGATTGAGGCGACCTTTGTCTCTCCGGATTGTTCGGAAGAGGAGCTGGCCGGTGCCTTTCAGGAGAATACAAGGGCGGTGTTCGGTGAGACAATTGCCAATCCGGCACTGACGGTACTGGACATCGAAAAATTTGCAAGAGCCGCCCACATGCACGGCGTACCGCTGATCGTGGATAATACATTCCCCACACCGGTGAACTGCAGGCCCATCGAGTGGGGGGCGGATATCGTCACACATTCCACGACAAAATATATGGACGGCCACGGGGCAGCAGTCGGCGGGGCAATTGTAGATTCCGGGAATTTTGACTGGATGGCGCAGGCACAGAAGTTCCCGGGCCTTTGTACGCCGGACGAATCCTATCACGGTATCACCTACGCTGAAAAATTTGGCCAGGCGGGGGCATTTATCACAAAGTGCACAGCCCAGCTTATGCGCGATCTGGGTTGTATCCAGTCCCCGCAGAATGCATTTCTCCTGAATCTCGGCCTGGAATCTTTACATGTCCGCATGCCGCGCCATGTGGAAAATGGCCAGGCGGTGGCAGAGTTTTTAGAGGGGCATTCGAAGGTGGCCCATGTCAGCTATCCGGGGTTAAAAGATGATCCGTATTATGGACTGGCACAGAAATATTTGCCGGATGGCGGCTGCGGTGTTGTGTCTTTCGAGTTGAAAGGCGGCCGCGCGGCGGCAGAAGTATTTATGAAAAATCTTAAACTGGCGGCGATTGAGACACACGTGGCGGATGCGAGAACCTGCTGTCTGAATCCGGCAACGTCGACGCACCGCCAGATGAATGAGGAGCAGCTTGCGGCGGCGGGAATCCCGGGCGGGCTTGTGCGCATTTCCTGTGGGCTGGAGGATAGAGAGGATCTGATCCGGGATCTGGAACAGGCGCTGGCGGCTGTAGAGTAACAGGAAGGAAACTGAGAGGGGGAAATTTGGATGGATTTACACAAACAACACATTTTAGAGAAAAATAAGACTGCCTTTAGGCTGGGAATTGCGATACAGGCGGTTGCCCTGTTTATGGTGCTGCTTGGATTTGCTGATGGAAAGGATTTTAACGTGATGGCGGTCATACGCATCGCGGCTGAGATCGGGATGGTAATTTTGTATATTGTGCTCTATCAGGTTATGAAACAGGGGGAAAATTTTAAGCATGTGGGGGGCGCTGTCATGCTCCTAGTCTACATCGTCTCCGTCCTGCTCAGTACGAACAATAATATGTACATGCTCATGTTTCCTATCTGTTTGTATGTCATGCTCTATATGGATACCCATTTTACTTATTTGGCTGTCGCTGCCTGTATCGTGTTGAATGTGATATTCTGTGTGAAAAATTATGTTGTCGATCCGGCCAGTCTTTCCGATGGCATTGTACGCCTGTTCTTTGCGGTTGTCACTTGTGTGATTGCGGCATTTGTCGTGAAAATACAGAATAAACAACAGGGGGAGACGCTGGGCGCGGTGGAAGAACAGTTCCACGAGATCCGGTCATTCAGTGAAAATATTGTCCGGCTGTCCGATGAGCTGGCGGTGAAATTTGACAGTGCCAAAGAGCAGGCTTCTGAGATGACATCCAGTATGGAGACAAGTTCTGAGGCAGTCAGTGAGATCGCCCAGAGTGTAAAAATAACGGCCACGGCCATTGAGCAGCAGACGCAGCTCACCCATGATATACAGCAGAATCTCGAACAGGCAGGGCGCAATACCGAACATATGGAGGGTGCCTCTGCGGATTCGAACCAGGCTGTTATCGATGGGAGGAAAAAGATAGAGGAGCTCAGCCGCCAGGCCGTTCTCACCGGTGAGCTGAACCGGGGAAGCCAGACGGCGACAGAGCAGTTAAATGCAAGGATCCAGGAAGTGGAAGTGATCATTGGGGAGATTCTCGGAATCTCCAGCCAGACAAATCTGCTGGCTCTCAATGCCTCAATCGAGGCGGCCCGCGCCGGGGAGGCGGGGCGCGGCTTTGCGGTAGTGGCAGACGAGATCCGTCAGCTGTCAGAGCAGACGCAGGTCTCTGCCAATAAGATTACTGACATTATCAATAAGCTGATGGGCAACGCGTCCCAGGCATCTGACAGTATGCAGAAATCAATCGAGGCGTCGGAGAAACAGAATGAGATGGTGGCCGATGCCATGAGGCAGATACAGATTATCGAAGAGAAAAATGATACTCTCGGGGAATTGATGAATGAACTGTCGGGTGAGGTTGTCAGCATTGTAGAGGCGAATACAAGAATTACAGACAGCATTTCTGATCTCTCGGCTACCAGTGAGGAGGTTGCCGCCTCTTCTGAGAGCAGTATGGGGATTATGGACAACAGTATGGAGGCGGTAAAGACATTGAATGGACTGCTGGAGGAAATCT
Organism: uncultured Lachnospiraceae bacterium; assembly: GCA_947631755.1. Lineage (GTDB taxonomy): Bacteria > Bacillota > Clostridia > Lachnospirales > Lachnospiraceae > Eubacterium_F. Next base: position 5,264 of record CANRMO010000145.1, read on the forward strand.
ACCAGATTTCCCAGTCCATGAAAGCGCTGTCCGATAAGTGATCAGCTGCGTTTTTTGTGGCGAATGGCCCCGCGCCAGATCGCCGGGTGAAAGAGGATGAGCAGAGGGAAGAGTTCCAGTCTGCCCGCCAGCATATCAAACATAAGAACCCATTTAGAAAAAACAGACATGCAATCAAAATTACAAGCGGGTCCCACCTGTTCCAGGCCGGGGCCTATATTGTTGATCGTCGCCAGGACGGCGGTGAAATTGGTCACCAGATCCTTTTCGTCAAAAGATATGGCGAAAACAGATACAGAGAATACGATCATGAAGGTAATGAAATAGACGTTGATGGAGCGGACCACTTCGTGTTCCACTGGTTTTCCCTCAAAGTTTATTTTTTTTATGCTTTTGGGATGGATGTACGATCCCAGCTCTTTTTTTATTGTTTTAAATAAAATGGCGATGCGTGATACCTTGATCCCTCCTCCTGTGCTGCCTGCACAGGCTCCCACAAACATCAGGAGAACGAGGATTGTTTTGCTCGTCATACTCCACTGATTGAAGTCTGCCGTGGAAAAACCGGTGGATGTCATGACGGACGCCACCTGGAAAGAAGACAGAGTGAGCGCTTCCCCCGCGCTGAGATGGAAAACATTGATCAGCTCATAGACGATGATGGCCGTGGCGGTGATCAGGATGAACAGATAGTAGCGCACCTCTTCCATGCCCAGGGCTTTCTTAAATTTTCGGAATAAAATGTAATAGTAGGCGTTAAAATTTATGCCGAATAATATCATAAAGATTGTTACGACCCACTGGAGATAAGTGCTGTAACTGCCGATGCTGTCATTTTTAATTCCGAATCCGCCGGTTCCGGCTGTGCCAAATCCCGTGCATAAGGAATCGAACAGGGACATTTTCCCCGCCAGAAGAAACAGGATCTGGATGATGGTGAGTGAAAAGTAGATAATATAGAGGATTCGGGCGGTCGACTTGACTTTTGGCACCAGTTTTCCGACAGAGGGTCCCGGGCTCTCCGCCCGCATCAGGTCGATGGGCGAC
>CANRMO010000146.1 GCA_947631755.1 uncultured Lachnospiraceae bacterium
AGATGGACAGGGGCATTATAATATATTTTGTGACCAGGGGGACTGGGTCGGTATGTTTGTTGTGGAGGAGAAAGGATATCATGTGATTGGGTTTACAGAGTATGAAGGTGATTTTTATGCTTTTGTTGAAGACGGCACACTTTCAAGCGATGACCTGGAAGACGACTGTTGTGAAGGAGAAACAGCGCCATTGCTTGCGCGGGTAGATTTTAAAAAAGGGAAGGCCACAGTGGTTTATGACTTTAATGAGCCGCATGGATATGAAGATTTGGGATTCAGGGCAATGTCATGGTATAGAGGATATTTTTATTATTTAGAGCGTCTGGAGGAAGTTTTTCCAGAAGAGGATTGGAAAATGATGAGGATAGGAGATGATTTTAAGCATCCAGAGGAAGTGTTTACGCTGGGTACAGATTTGCAGGGGCTTAATGGCCGTGCAATATATCTGGATGGAAAAGTGTTTTATGTGGAGGAAAAAATTGAGGAAGGTGCAATATATTTGTATTCTTTTGACCTGAAAAGCGGAGAGAAAAAAGAAGTTTTGGTTTATGCCTTAAAACAAGATGATATTCAATATATGGAAGATTTTACGTTGAATGGGATTGATCAGGATTATATTTACATAGGGAATGTGATGATTCCACGCAGGGGAGGGAATCCTATTGTATTTGGGAAACGGGATGAAATCGATTCTTTTAGCGTATATAATTCCCGCTATGTTTTTTATATTGATAGGGAGCATAATATACACCGTTTTTGTAAAGATACCCAAATGGATAGTATTATCAGTGATGTAAAAGCCCAGGATGTACAATGCACGGAGAATGGAATATATGTGCAGGAGAACGATGAATTTTATCCGTCAAAATATTGTGATATAAGTGATCATGTACCTCCGTATTACTGCAACCACTATTCCTTTAATCTCTATTATATGGATCTGGATGGTAAATGCAAAAAGAGGTTCACAAAAGGGAGCAATGGGAAACTGCTGGTTTCAGAGAAGTAAAGTAAACAGGTGTTTCTGCAACAGTTTCCCCTCTGTATTCGTTATATCTATATAATGGAGAAAGAAAGTGAACTGAAAATATATACTGATGGCTTTAAGAAGTTATAAATGGCGGGAGGTTTGGAGCATGGTGAAAAAAATTTTTTTAATCTGTATATGTTCGGGTTTCATCTGTTTTCTTTGTGTAGCCTGCCGGGACAGGGATGTTGCGAAAAGTTTTCCGGAAGATATTTGTGGTACAGCGGTGAGTGGTAATTATCCAATCGTGGTTGATGAGACAGGTAAGAAGAGGGAATTGAAACTGGGGGATGTGGACACAGAGGATAAGGGAGAAGATTTTGTCAGTTTTTATGATATGGATGAGTATTTTCAGATGGAAAAGGGGCATTATTTCTATTTGGAAAATAGTTCGGATGATGGTACATATACTATTTGTCGCGACAAAGGACAGGAAGTGGGGAAATTTACTTTGTCCGGTGAATCATACGGTTATTATATCAGTGAGTTTATCAAACTGGGGAAAGACTATTATGCGGTTCTTACTGATTACTCGGATGACGAGGATTATGAATGCCAGTATCAGTTTGTGAGGGTTGACACGAAAGAGGAGAGGACAGAGATTATTGATGAAACGGAAGAAGAAAATCCTATAGTTGACATGGTCTGGTATAAGGATGCATTTTATTATAAGTCGGATATAGTGGGAGTGTCAGGGGAGGCAAGTGCTGCGGTGAAGAAGCTGAATGCTGTGAATGGAGAATCACAGGAGATTTTTCGTCTGCATGGAGAAGAGACAAATTCACGCCTGTTATTTTTGGATGGGAAAATATATTATGGGGTTCAGTCGTGGAATCGGATTTTTTTATATTCATATGATCTGGAGAGCGGGCAAAAGAGAGAGGTATTCCAGTATGAGAGGAAGGGATCTTATACTCAGGATAGGATGCTTAGCAATGTATTGGAAATAGACAAGGATTATATTTACATCTCAAATGAAATGATTCCGCGGGCAGGGGGTGAGATCATGCAGATTGGTGGCCGGCGGGCGGGATTTCAGGGGAGTATTGTTCACAATGATAAATATGTATTTTACTGTGATGAGGATTGCAGACTCCACCGTATGGATAAAAAAACAGGGAAGGATACTGTTATTCAGGGGATAAGAGCGATGGATGTAAAATGTGCAGATGACAGCATTTATGTGTTGGAGTATGATAAGTTTTATGACAGTAATGATTCTGAGGAAATGGCGGATGAAGAAGTTGAGACTTCATATGGTTTTTTGGGTGGTTCTTTTAACCTGTATTCTATGAATCTGGATGGTAAATGCAAAAAGAGGCTCATGAAAGGGAGCAATGGGAAACTGCTGGTTTCAGAGAAGTAAAATAAACAGGTGTTTCTGCAACATTTCTCCCTCTATATTCGTTATATTTATATAATGGAGAAAGAAAGTGAACTGAAAATATATCCTGATGGCTTGCATATTTAAGAAGTTATAAATGGCGGGGTGTTTGGAGCATGGTGAAAAAAATTTTTTTAATCTGTATATGTTCAGGTTTCATCTGTTTTCTTTGTGTAGCCTGCCGGGACAGGGATGTTGCGAAAAGTTTTCCGGAAGATATTTCTGGTACAGCAGTGAGTGGTAATTATCCAATCGTGGTTGATGAGACAGGTAAAGAGAGGGAATTGAAACTGGGGGATGTGGATGTAGAAGATAAAGGAGTAGGTTTTGGCAGTACATATTATGTGGGTGAGTATTCCCAGGTGGTAAAGGGACATTACTATTATTTGAGAAATATTTCTACAAATAAATATGGAGTTTATCGTGACCAGGGGGAATGTGAGTGTCAGTTTACTTTGCCGGATGAATCATCTGAATGTTATGTGCGGGAATTTGCAAAATTGGGGAAAGAATATTATGCTCTTTTATGCGATGATTATGATTTGGACAACATAGTATATCAGCTTGTGTGCATAGATGCAAAAAAGGGGACGAGTAAGGTGCTTTCCGAATCCAGTCAGGATTTTTTCATAAACAGTATGGCATGGTACAAAGGTGCTTTTTATTATAAACGTAAGGGCGGAACTGTGGTGGAATTTGGGAACGGCCATAAAAATTTTCGGGAGATGTTTCATATGCACAGCGATGACATGGGAAATAAACTGTTATTTTTGGATGGAAAAATTTATTATGGATCTCAATTGGGGAATGAGATTTCCCTGTATTCTTTTGATCTAAAGAAGGGGACGAGGGAAGAAGTGTTCCGCTATGAGCGGAAGGGGAAGATTATACGGGATATGATGTTAAGGAAAATGCTAGATATTGATGAGGATTATATTTATATTTCAAATGATATGATTCCGCGAAAAGGAGGGGAGATCTTACGCCTTGGTGATGGATGTGACCGTATAGCAGGGGACATTGCCCATAATAAAAAATATGTTTTTTACTGTGATGGGGACTACAGGCTGCATCGTCTGGATAAAGGGACAAAAAAGGATATTATCATCAGCGGGATAAAGGCTATGAATGTAAATTGTACGGAAGATGGTATTTATGTACAGGGATATAATAAGTTCTATGCTAGTGGACGCCTTGATTCCGAAGAAGAGGATACCTGGCATGCCTTAGGTGACTATTCTTTTGATCTGTATTATATGGATCTGGATGGCAGGCATAAGAAAAGGATATGGAAAGGGAATGATGAGTCGTATGCATATAAAGGGCGGTGACAATAAAAAACATAGTGGAACAGAAATGTGTGGATGTAGTAGCGGAGGGAGGAAGATATTTGGCATAGCAAATTTTCAAAAAAACCAGTTTTCAAAAGTCATTGTCCGATGTATAATAAAAGAAGTGAAAGAAGGGGATGTTTTTGGATACAACAGAGCAGACACACCAGCAGGATTTAGAGCGTCTGAAATCACTCCGTTATATGGATGATGATTTTATGACTGTTTGCCTTACAGACAATTTTGAGGGTGTGGAACTGATACTACAGATTGTTTTAGGAAAAAAGGACATAAAGGTTAAATCAGTTCGGACACAGGAGCCGCTAAAGAACCTGCAGGGGCGTTCCGCTACGTTAGACGTTTATGCGGTTGACAGTGAAAATAAGGAATTTGACGTGGAAATTCAGCGGAAAGACGCAGGAGCAGGCGCAAAAAGGGCAAGACATAACAGCAGTCTGCTGGACGCATATATATTAAAACGTGGTGAGAATACAGAGGATATTCCTGACAGTTATGTTATTTTTATTACAGAAAATGATGTGATTAAAGGAAATCAGCCGATATATCCGGTAGAGAGATACATTACAATCGGGGAAAAGAAAGTATTGTTTGGTGACGGTTCACACATAATATATGTGAATGGAACATACAGGGGCGATGATGAAATTGGTAAGCTAATGCACGACTTCTCATGCACTGATCCCGATGATATGAATTATGAGGAACTTGCCAAGAAAGCAAGATATTTCAAGAAAGACGAGAAAGGAGTTGCAGTCATGTGTAAGATTATGGAGGATATGAGGAACGAAGCAGAGTTGAATAAAGCAAAAAGGACAGCGGTTCATTTAATAAGGTTAGGCAAAATGACTTTAGAGGAAATAGCAGAAGCTACAGAACTATCTCTTGATATAGTTAAGGAGTTAGAAAACCAATCAATGCAGTTAGCATAATCAGAGAATAATTTCATGTCAAAGTAACAGCGTAAAGGCGCATGGAAACAGTAAAATGTAAACCATGCGTTTTTTGCCCCAAAGGAACATAAGAAAAAGATATGGAAAGGGAATGATGAGTCGTATGCATATAAAGAATGAACCGGAAAAAGAAATACGAAAACATTATATTGATAATCTGCGGAATTTAGCTATTCTGTTGTTATTCCCGGTACATACATTTATGATCTGGAATAATTTTGGCTCACGTTTTTATATCTGGCAGTATGCCGATACTTTTTATCCTGGCAGGAATGAGTGCGCGATATGCATTAGAAAAAAGAACAAATAAAGAGTTTGTAATACAGCGGGTCAGGAAATTGTTAATTCCATTTATTAGTGGAATGCTTCTTCTTGTGCCATTCCAGACAGTTTTTTATTGACGGTGTTGGCTTGTCATTTGATAAAATTGACCGAGAGGACAGTATACAAGGCGTTTGACTCACATAAGACACAAAAATAATTGCAAAAACAGGGAATTATACGCTATTTTGACAAGATATGACCGCTTGTCGCAAAAATCGACCGTCTGTCGCATAGTGATTGATAATGCCGGAGCGCAGTGATAAAATAAAATTGTACTGAGGGGGAAACAACAAAATATTGTTGGGCAAAACACATAAGAGATGCACATAAAAACTTCCACTATTACATCATCGATGTCTGGTTTATGTGAGAGGTACAGAAGATTGAAAGAGAGGATACCTGGCGACGGGTATCCTCTCTTTTCAACAGAAGTAGAAAAATTTTCCTGGGGTTATCCTTTTACGGCAATAAAATCCTGTCCGGCTTTTACGCGGCCGCTGGCCAGGGGCTTTACGCTTTTGTAGTCAGCGGTATTGCAAACGATCATCGGCGTTGTCAGCGGATACCCCTCTTTTTTTATGCCGTTCATGTCAAAAGATATGAGCAGGTCGCCTTTCTTCACCGCCTGATTTTCTTTTACATGGCTCTCGAAATATTTTCCGCCGAGTTTTACGGTATCAATGCCGATATGGAGGAGCAGTTCTGTTCCATCCTCTGTGGTGAGTCCCACAGCGTGTTTTGTGTCAAAAACAGTCTCGATTACACCGTCCGCCGGGGCGTACAATTTGCCCTCGGATGGTTCAATGGCAATTCCGTCGCCCATGGCGCCGGAGGCGAAGGCCTCATCTTTTACTTCGCACAGGAGAAGCATCTGGCCGCTCATATGCGCACCGAGGACAGAATCTTTCAGTTGCCCGGATTTTGTCTCTGGCGGCTGCTGATCTGTGGAAACAGAAAAGGCACCCAGGGAATCCGATTCCGGCTGGTCCATAAAATCTTCCAGTTTTGAACGGATAACTGCTACCTGGGGTCCGTATATTACCTGGATCCCCTTTCCCTTGTGGATCACTCCCGAGGCCCCGGATTGTTTTAGTGCCTCATCCGATACCTTTGACTCGTCGAGAACGGTCACGCGCAGTCTGGTGGCGCAGCAGTCTACATCTGAGAGGTTCTCTTTCCCGCCGAGGCCCTGCAGGATCAGCGCTGATACCGGGTCGGAGACGCTGTGGCCGGATGGGTTCCCGCCGGGGCCTATGCCAGTCTTGTCC
>CANRMO010000147.1 GCA_947631755.1 uncultured Lachnospiraceae bacterium
TTTCTTCTTTCTTTTTGGGAGACTGCTTGTTTTTGTTATCTTTGTAATGTTGACAAATTTACCTTTTGTGACAGAGTACGGTATCCTGGAAGATGCCGCACGGGCTGCGCCGGCATGGAATATCTGTCCTAATACAACACAGGCCGCCATCAGAATAAATACTCTTTGCCACTTTCTCATTGTGTTTTCTTTATCCACGATTTTCTCAGCTCCTACATCTGTCCGATATATGCATCGTATCCGAGACGGTCAAGTTTTTCTGCCTTTGCCAGCACACCGTCTTTCATTTCCTTTTTATAATCTTTCAGTTTCGCGCGCAGTTCCCTGTCTGAAACAGAGAGGATTTTGGCGGCCAAAATCGCCGCATTTGCCGCGCCATCAATGGCAACTGTGGCAACCGGGATGCCGGATGGCATCTGGACGATCGAATACAGACTGTCTTCGCCGCCAAGGCTCTTTGTGTGGATCGGAATACCGATCACCGGAAGGTCGAACAAGGCCGCACACATGCCCGGCAGATGGGCAGCGCCGCCCGCACCGGCAATGATCACTTCAATCCCGCGTCCCTCTGCCTCTGACGCATACTCCACAAAAATATCCGGCATGCGGTGGGCGGAAATAATCGTCATCTCGTATTCAATACCAAACTTCTCTAACATCTCTGCAGCTTTTTTCATGATCGGAAGATCCGAATCACTCCCCATCAAAATTCCTACTTTAGGCATATCATTTTTCCTCCATTCTGTGTCAGCCTCACGGCTCATTTAAACTTTCCGTTCCCGGCAGCACGAATCTGCCGTCGTGTATCAGCACAATCTCTGTCCCGTCACTGGTATAAACCACGATATCTCCCAGTTCATCATAGGGAATCGTGATATCTGTGTGGCAGTTAAAATACGCCTTTTCAATATCCGTGTGCCGGAGCAGGGAACACTCATTTTCCTTTGCGATAATCTCCTTGCCGTCGGGATTATGCAAAACCACATCCTCGCTCATGGAATAGCACGTATCGCCCAGTGCAAAGTGAGGACCTGTCTTTTCTGCTATCAGTATCGGCAGTTTTTCCTCAATATCAAATCTGCGGCCCATCGCATAGGCAGTCGTATTTGTCCCGATGGCAAATTCCCCGATCGGCAGCGTATCCCGGTTGTGCAAAATATTCTCCTTGATATACTTCCGATTCTCCTCTTCTGTCCCATAATTGGAACAGCTATATGCAGAGACCATACCATTTTCAAAAGTAAATTCCAGATCCTCATACCGGAGCTGGTTCAGATACACCTGGGTTACGTGTAATGTCCCGTCCGTCCCCTTAAGGAGCGGCGAGGTAAATACCTCTCCCACAGGTATATTCACATCCGCAAGGCAATTTTCAAAATTTGTCTGCCGTGAGGGATCTTCTAGCGGATGAAGTTTTACTTTGATATCCGTGCGGTTTCTGCCCCGCCCGGTGACGCGGACATAATCTCCCTGATTCAGCGCATCGATCAACGCCTGCTGGATGTTCCGGTACTCCTCCATATCCAGCGTGTTGACTTCCACCGTCGCTTCAAAAATCTCTTCAAACTGCGGCCCAATTTCGGGAACCGGATAGGCAATAATCGTAAAACTGTACTCATCCTGCGGGATATACCGGTTCTGGATCAGCGTGTAATCCCTCGTGTAGCCGATCGAGAGTTTCTCCTGTTCCCCGGAAAATGCCGGGCTGTCCTCTTTTGTCTCCGGTACAAAAAGAGCCTCACCAAATGTCTCAATAACAGCCGGGCCAGCGTATTCCACGGCCTCCTTTTTATACTTTTCAAAAATGCGCTCTGCTGTTTTCAGGCGCTCTTTGACAAGGGCGTGGTTTAAGTAGAGAGCCTCATCAAAGCGGTGGTCATAACCATACTGTTTGTTCGGTGAGGTGCTGACAACCCCCACAGACTTTGTGTTGGAGCGCCTCGTAAACACAGGTCTCAATCCCATTTCGGCAAACTGCCGGACAGCCTGGCGCACCATAGGCTCAAACCCGATATGGTACCGGATCTGTACTGTCGATTTTTTTGCCAGGTCAATGCCCGCCGCTATAAATCCCTGACGGTATCCCTCGGTATATGTCTTCGCCATAGAGGCCAGCCTCTCCTCTGGCAGCGAGGCCAGATAGGACGCCAGGCGGATCTCATTATCTGAGATATATTCCCCATAGTTATACAGATAAGATGTGTCAGAAAAATCACTCTCCATCACGATCTTGTGTATCAGGGCGTTTTCATCGGGGATCAGCATACGGCAGATGTTCTTTTCCATCTGCTCCTCATCGTAATCATGGATGAAATAATATATATTTTCTTTGAGAAAGCGCTCTTTCCCGTCATTCTCTGCCAAAATCTCCGCGACCTGAAGAAAGAGTTCCATACAGAGAAGAACCCCATACAGGTCTCCCTCATAAGCTGCCACAATGGAGTCGCGGAATTTCGCGTAATACCAGCAGAGGTACTGCCCGGTATCCTTCCCGAATTTCTCTGCCGCAAAGGCCGGGTCTGCATAAGAACTCCCATAGGCATCCCCCTCTATGTCCCGGTACAGCCTATGGTTCCAGCGGACGTAGTCCCTCTCCTTTCCCTCTGCTTCCAACACTTCTGCCACCGTCTGAAAGAGCTCCGCCACACGGCAGATGTAATCTGCATATTCCCCGGACACCTCACGGGGCAGTTCCGATATCCTCTCCCTGGCGAGATCGTATCTTTCTCTTATGATATCCTGTTCTGTCTCACTCATTTCCACACCTCTATTGAAAAATCAGTCCACAGCAAAAAAACAAAAAGAGTAGCACGATAAGCCGAGTTCTGTCGTTGGATGATCATCTATCTGGTCCTGCCGTCACCGGCAGGCTCAAGCGGCCTACCCGAAAGCACGACGGGCCGCCGTATCGCTCTCTGTTCGGCCTTGCTTCGGATGGGGTTTACATGTGCCCTCCCTGTTACCAGGGAGGCGGTGGGCTCTTACCCCGCCATTCCACCCTTACCGCAAAACGCGGCGGTTTATTTCTGTTGCACTTGCCTGGGAGTCACCTCCACCGGACGTTATCCGGCATCCTGCCCTGCGAAGCTCGGACTTTCCTCACCTGCCCCCTTTCGTCCGGACAGGCGCGATCATCTGTGCTACTCTAGTTTAGTAGTATACCACCGCCGATAAATTCGCGCAAGATGGAATTCAACGGCACATCGTGGGGGTCGATCGGGATGAAATAATCCAGAAATTTCAGCAGCCTCTGTGCCTCCGTGTACTCCGGACAATCCTTAGTCACCCGGAAGAGCACGGGATCCGCATACAGTTTCATCGCCGCAAGTTCATAGATCAGCGCGGAGTTAAACATAGCATCCGCTTCTTCCTGAAAGGGAAAAATATTTATACTCTCCCCGCGCCGCACAGAATTCCACATGGAAATGGTTTTCTGCGCCGTATTTCCCCTGGTCCTGGCATCCCGGATGATCCGGCGGATCAACCTCGCCTCTGTCGTCGGGATCCGGTTGTGCCGGTCCAGATTCAGAGTCGTGAGCGCGCTGATGTATATTTTATATTTGTTTTCCTTTGGTATCGTGTAAGTCAGTTTGTCATTCAGCCCGTGGATCCCCTCAATCACGAGGATCTCATCCTCGTCCAGTGTGAGTTCCGGTTTCGTGTACTCGCGGTTTCCCGTGATAAAGTTATAGGTTGGCAGACGCACCGGCCTCCCCTCCAGAAGATCATTCAGATCCTGGTTGAACTGACGGATATCAATGGCTTCCAGGCACTCGTAATCATATTCACCGAACTCATCACGCGGCGTATCCACGCGGTTTACGAAATAATCATCCAGTGCCACCGGGTGAGGTTTCAGTCCCAATGTTTTTAGCTGGGTGGACAGCCGGTAGGAAAATGTCGTCTTCCCCGAAGAGGACGGGCCGGCGATCGTGACAACCCGGCACCCCCTCTTTTCAATATCGACAGCAATGTCCCCGATCGTCTTCTCGTGCAGAGCCTCCTGGGTCAGCATAAGTTCCTGGAGATTGCCGTTCACGATCACTTCATTCAGCTCACCGACAGTTGAAACCTGTAATTTCCTGCACCATTCATTGGCCACGCGCATCGTGCGGTACTGTTTCATGCTCGGCCGGTAGGGCGGCATGGTAGTCGGTTCATACCTTTTTGGCGCCACGAAAACAAAGCCCTCCTCAAAGAGCTCCAGCCGGAAATGCTCAAGAATGGAAGTGCTATAGGGCATTGCCCCGTAAAAATAATCTGTGAATTTCCCCAGATTATATACCGTCATGCGGGAATTTTTCCGATATTCCATAAGTTTTCCCTTTTCCGGCATATTCAGTGATTCAAAGAGCTGCCTGGCATCCCGGGTGCGGATAATCTGTTTCTCAAAACGGATATCCTCCCTGACATCCTCCCTCATCCGTTTTTCCACTCTCTCGATCAGTTCCTGGTCCAGCAGCACATCCCCCGACAAACGGCAGAAATAACCGCTGTCCAGACAGAAATCTATCGTGACTTTTCCAATCTTATCCTCCGGTACCTCGCTGTAGATCGCTTTCAGAAGCAGCATAGACAGACCGCGTATATATACCCTGTGTCCGTCTTTATCCTGTGTGGTGCACAACTGTACCACGCTGCCCTCCTGGACGCTGTGATAGAGCTCCTGTACTGCTCCGTTCACCTTTGCCACAATAATCGGATATTTGTAATTTTTCTGGTACATCCTGCTCAGCTCATAGAGCGTCATACCTTCCGGACAAGTAATTTCCTCCTCTTCTAATGTGATCTGCATCTTAAACCTCCTTTATTCTCGCGAAGCTAGGTCATGCCCCGTAGCTTGCTGCGGGGTATTTGACTGCGCCAGTATATCACGGATCCCTTCTATTTTATGCTCAAGTTCCGCCACTCTTGTCAACACACCGTCTGTCTTGTGCTGCATACTGCTTTCTCCGCGGACAGATTTTAAGCGGCAGAGAATCTGCTGCAGCTTTTTTCTCTCGGAAATCAGATACTCCCGGTAGAGAGGATTTCTCTCTGACAGCAGAACGCGCCCGTACTCATACTCCGTCCCGGTATAGGGAATCTCCTCTCTCCCACACAGGGCGCGGACCGCCAGATAAAATTTGCCGTGGTCCATACAACACGACTCTCTCTGTATATAATATCCCAGTGAGTGCAGGGTCTTCCGCACTTCCCGCACATCTGACTGCGGCTGGAGCACAAGTGTCCCGATCCCGGAGAGAATATCTGGATGATCGGACAGAATTTTACATATGAGCATTCCCCCCATGCCGGCAATCAGCAGAGTATCCGCCTCACCCGGCCGGAGCGCTGAAAGCCCGTCACTCAGGCGGCACCGGATCTCATCCTCTAATCCTGCGGCGCGGATGTTTCTCCCAGCGGCCTGCAGCGGGCCGCGGTTGACATCCATTGCAAGGCAGCGACAGTTTTTTTCCCGCGCCAGATAGATGGAGACATAGCCGTGGTCACACCCGATATCGGCCACACGGGAATTTTCCGGCACAAGCTCCGCATTCATTGCAAGGCGCGCACTCAGTTCCATCAGTCCAGATAATCCTTTAATTTGCGGCTGCGGCTCGGATGGCGGAGTTTTCGCAGCGCTTTTGCCTCTATCTGGCGGATGCGCTCGCGGGTGACATCAAACTCCTTGCCCACCTCTTCCAATGTCCTTGCCCGCCCGTCATCCAATCCGAAACGGAGGCGCAGGACTTTTTGCTCTCTCTCTGTGAGAGTGCCGAGAACTTCTACGAGCTGCTCTTTCAAAAGAGTAAACGCAGCGGCCTCTGCCGGCACAGGCACATTGTCGTCCTGGATAAAATCGCCCAGATGGCTGTCCTCCTCCTCGCCGATCGGCGTCTCAAGGGACACGGGTTCCTGCGAGATCTTCTGGATCTCCCGGACACGATCCACCGGCAGGTTCATTTTTTCTGCAATCTCCTCCGGATAAGGTTCGCGCCCCAGCTCCTGCAAAAGCTGTCTCTGGACGCGGATCAGTTTATTGATCGTCTCCACCATGTGGACCGGGATGCGAATGGTCCTCGCCTGGTCAGCGATAGCCCTCGTGATCGCCTGGCGGATCCACCATGTGGCGTAAGTGCTGAACTTATATCCCTTGCGGTAATCAAATTTTTCTACCGCCTTGATCAGTCCCAGATTGCCCTCCTGGATCAAGTCGAGAAACAGCATACCGCGCCCTACATAGCGCTTGGCAATGCTGACCACCAGGCGGAGATTTGCCTC